>JAIXYA010000145.1 GCA_027490485.1 Comamonadaceae bacterium | reverse complement strand
GTTTGAAGCAAAGCACGCAATCTCATCCCTTACAGTCACGCCGTTGGCCAATCACCCTCCTTCGTGAGTGTGTGAGGAAGCAACGCAACGGTGGTGTTCAAGTAACCCGTGTGCGTGGCACCACCTCTCATGCGAAACAACTCAAGGAGAATTTATGTCAGCCAATACAGCGCTTTTATTTGCGCTTGCCTGTGGCCTCATCGCCGTGATTTACGGTTTCTGGGCCCGCAGTTGGATTCTTTCCCAAGACGCAGGCAATGCCCGTATGCAAGAAATTGCTGCAGCCATTCAAACCGGCGCATCTGCCTATTTGGCTAGGCAGTACAAAACCATCGCCATGGTGGGCGTGGTCTTGGCCGTACTCATTGCTTGGTTCCTAGACCCTTTAAGTGCCGGCGGTTTTGTGCTGGGTGCGTTTCTCTCGGGTGCCTGCGGTTTTATTGGCATGAACGTGTCGGTCAAGGCCAATGTACGCACCGCCCAAGCCGCGACCAAAGGCATCGGCCCAGCGCTGGATGTTGCTTTTCGTGGCGGCGCCATCACCGGCATGTTGGTGGTAGGTCTGGGTCTTTTGGGTGTGACCGGTTTTTACTGGTACCTCACCTCAACAGGTGTGCCCGCAGACGGCAAAGCACTGGCCGTCATGCTCAATCCCCTGATAGGTTTTGCTTTCGGTTCTTCGCTGATTTCCATCTTCGCCCGTCTGGGCGGCGGCATTTTCACCAAAGGCGCTGACGTTGGCGCTGACCTGGTGGGCAAGGTCGAAGCAGGCATTCCTGAAGATGACCCTCGCAACCCTGCAGTGATCGCTGACAACGTCGGTGACAACGTGGGTGACTGCGCCGGTATGGCCGCAGACTTGTTTGAAACTTATGCCGTGACCCTGATCGCCACTATGGTGCTGGGTGCGTTGCTGGCGGGTACCGCTGGTCCCAATATGGTGCTCTACCCTCTCGTGCTGGGCGGCGTTTCCATCGTGGCTTCCATCATCGGTTGCTTCTTCGTGAAGGCCAGCCCTGGCATGACCAATGTGATGCCTGCGCTGTACAAAGGTTTGGCTGTCTCTGGCATCTTGTCACTGATCGCTTTTTACTTTGTCACCCAGTCGCTGTTTCCTGCAGCGGTGGCATTGCCCGATGGCACAGCCTTGAGCGCCAGTGGTTTGTTCGGCGCATGTGCTGTTGGTTTGATCCTGACCGGTGCATTGGTTTGGATTACCGAGTACTACACCGGCACCCAATATGCGCCTGTGCAGCATATTGCTCAAGCATCCACCACCGGTCACGGCACCAACATCATTGCCGGCTTGGGCGTGTCCATGCGCTCCACAGCTTGGCCCGTGCTGTTTGTGTGCGCTGCGATTTACAGCGCCTTTGACCTCGGCGGTTTGTACGGTATCGCTATCGCGGCCACCTCCATGCTGAGCATGGCCGGTATCGTGGTTGCCTTGGACGCCTATGGCCCCATCACCGACAACGCTGGTGGCATTGCCGAAATGGCCGAACTTCCAGCCAGCGTTCGTGATATCACCGACCCATTGGACGCCGTGGGCAACACCACCAAGGCTGTGACCAAAGGCTATGCCATTGGCTCAGCAGGTTTGGCAGCGCTGGTGCTGTTTGCCGACTACACCCACAAACTCGAGGGTCTGGGTGCTCACATTAGCTTTGACTTGAGCGACCCCAAGGTCATCATTGGCCTCTTTATTGGCGGATTGATTCCCTATTTGTTCGGCGCAATGGCGATGGAGGCCGTAGGTCGTGCCGCCGGTGCCGTGGTGGTAGAAGTACGTCGCCAATTCAGGGAAATCAAAGGCATCATGGACGGTACTGGCAAGCCCGAGTACGACACCGCGGTGGACATGTTGACCACAGCTGCCATCAAAGAAATGATGATCCCCAGCTTGTTGCCAGTGGTAGCACCCATCGTGGTTGGCTTGGTTCTTGGACCAGCGGCTTTGGGTGGCTTGCTGATGGGCACCATCGTGACCGGCTTGTTTGTGGCGATATCCATGTGTACCGGTGGCGGTGCCTGGGATAACGCCAAGAAATACATCGAAGACGGAAACCATGGTGGCAAAGGCTCTGAAACCCACAAGGCTGCAGTGACTGGCGACACCGTGGGTGACCCCTACAAGGACACAGCTGGACCTGCGATCAACCCCTTGATCAAGATCATCAACATCGTGGCATTGTTGATCGTGCCGGTGATGATGTCTATCCACGGCACTTAAGTCATCAACCTTCCGATGTACGCCTAAAAGCCCGCTTCGGCGGGCTTTTTTTCGTCATTGCGAGGCGTTGACGGTCGCGTAAAAACGTCTTACGATACGTCTTACTTTTTCAAACTGTCAAACCATGGAAACCGTCACACTTTCTAGCAAGGGGCAATGCATCATCCCAAAATCCATACGGCTCGACGCCCAACTTGCGGCAGGCACTGAGCTTGAAATCAGCTGGATAGATGGTGAAATCAGGTTAAGACCTTTGGCAAAACAAGAGACAACGCAGCTGTCACAAGTATCCGGTTGCCTTTACAAGCCGGAACGCAAGCGGCTCAGTGATGCAGATACACAAGCTGCCATCAAGCGACAACTCAAAAAACGCCATGCGCCATGAAAGCTTTAGACACCAATGTTTTGGCACGTCTGTTGTTGAAAGATGACCTAACGCAGTTTAAAAAGGCTCAAGCCCTGCTGGCCTCAGATGCGCAATTCACGGCACCCGTCACCGTTATGTTGGAATTGGTGTGGGTTTTGGAGTCCAACGACTGCAGCCCCAGTGAGATTTGCCACGGGCTTGGTCTGTTAATGAATTTACATAATTTCAAACCTGCACATGAACATGTGATTCGAAAAGCTCTCACAGCGTATGCCAACGGCCTGGACTTTGCCGATGCGCTTCACCTCGGACTGAGCCAAAAAGAAGAGGTCTTGTTGACCTTTGATAAATCTTTTGTGAAGCAGGCCTCACAGATGAATCAACTTCCTGCGGTTCAAATGGTTAGATAACCAAGTAGACAATCCCCTTTTTTTGGGTGATGTTGATGCCGACTAACAACAAATAAAGTAAGGGAGAAGCAACTTGGTTTCAATCCACACCCCCGCATGAGGGGCGACGCAAGCATCTAGCGTTTCTTGTGGGCCTACCGTGTTTCAATCCACACCCTGGATGGGGTTGGCAAGCAGGCGTAAATTAATTGGGATCTGACCCCAATTAACCATCAGGCAAAATACCTGTATGTCAGAACGCGTCATTTCTCTCTTTGATCTTCGCAACCGCCCTGCCGTTGTCCCCACCAAAGCCATTGAGCCCACCGGGCTGTTGGGTGACCAGCGCGGTCGTCCCCTGCGCGATCTGCGTATCAGCGTCACCGACCGCTGCAACTTCCGCTGCAATTACTGCATGCCCAAGGAAGTGTTCAACAGCGATTACAAATACCTGCCGCACTCATCGCTTTTAAGCTTTGAAGAAATCACCCGCCTCGCCCAGTTGTTTGTGGCGCATGGCGTGCAAAAACTGCGCTTGACAGGTGGTGAACCGCTGCTGCGAAAAAACTTAGAGGTTCTGATTGAACAATTGGCCGCACTGCGCACCCCTGACGGTAAGCCCCTCGACCTGACCCTCACCACCAACGGTTCACTGCTGCGCCGAAAAGCGGCTGGTCTCAAGGCTGCCGGTTTGCAGCGTGTGACCGTCAGTTTGGACGGTTTGGACGACACCATCTTCCGCGCCATGAACGACGTGGACTTTCCCGTGGCCGATGTGCTGGACGGCATTGAAGCCGCCAAAGAAGTGGGTCTGGGCCAAGATGCCAAAGGCGGCTTCAGCGGCTTGAAAATCAACATGGTGGTGAAGAAAAGCACCAACCTGAGCGAAATCATCCCCATGGCGCGGCACTTCCGCGGCAGCGGCCTCACGCTTCGCTTCATCGAGTACATGGACGTGGGCGAAACCAATGGCTGGCAAATGGACGAGGTGCTGCCCTCGGCTGAACTCATCAAGTTGCTGCAAACTGAATTTCCTTTGGTGCCCTTGGAAGCCTCTGCGCCAGGCGAAACTGCGCAGCGATGGGGATACGCCAATGCCCAAGGGGAATTCGACCCCGCCTTGGGTGAAGTTGGCGTCATCAGCAGCGTGACCCAAGCGTTTTGTGGCGACTGCAACCGCGCACGCTTGTCTACCGAAGGCCAGTTGTACCTGTGCTTGTTTGCGGCACAAGGCCACGATCTGCGAAGCCTGTTGCGCAATGGGGCCTCTGACGCTGACATTGCCTCGGCGATTGGCCTGATCTGGAAT
>JAIXYA010000307.1 GCA_027490485.1 Comamonadaceae bacterium | reverse complement strand
GCGGCTTTCATTTGGATGTCCAGCACGCTGTCATGCGGGCCACGGCGGGTGATGGAGAGGGTGGTGTAGGTGCTGTAGTCGATGGATTTCATAGCAGGCTCTTGGCTCAGGTCAGAAAACCAAGATTGTGCCTGCAGGCTTTGCCCAACCTTGCGCTTTGTTGACCAAGGTCAAGGTCCAACGCCGTGGGCGGGGGCAATATGGGCTTTGTTGATTTCACAGGAGGCTTCATGGATGCCGTCACCGCTCAGAAATACAAACACCGTCTCGTGGCAGAACGCGATGCCTTGCTGGCGCAAATCGACGCTCAGCGCGGCGGACCCATCAGCCGCGCAGACGCGGCCAGCGAGGCTTTGGACAAAAGCGAGGACGACAACGCGCAAATCCAGTCTGGGCGGGATGTGGCGTTTGCCATCAACGAACATGAAACCGCCGAATTGCTGGACATCGAAGCCGCACTGTTACGCATCAAGGAAGGCGTTTATGGCTTGTGCGTGGACTGCGGCACCCATATCCCTGCGTTGCGACTGGATGCTGCGCCGCATACCCAACGCTGCGTCACCTGCCAAACCAGCTTCGAGCAAGCACACCCCGTTTGATTTTCTAAAGGAGCACCATGTCTACTTTTCACGCTGTTGTTTGGATGGACCATGCCGAGGCCCATGTGCTGATGTTTGACAATGAACATGTGCAAGGCGAGCGGGTACATTCACGCAGCAAACACAGCCACCAAGGCAAACACCCTGACAACAAAGCGTTTTACACCGAGATCGTGCAGGCCTTGGAAGGCAGCCATGAGGTGTTGCTGACGGGGGCAGGCACCGCGCGTACCGAGTTCAAAACTTGGTGCGATAGCCACGCCAAGGCCTGTGCCCACACCATCATCGAAAACATTCCCAGCGACCACCCCACCGACCCGCAGCTGATCGCTTTGGCTCGCAAGTACTTTGTGAAGTTCGACAAGATGGCAGGCGACCCTAGCCTGCTTTAAGCGGCGCGATGGTTTGGTCAATCGCGCCAAACACGCTTTGACCATCCCGCCCTTTCATTTCGATGCGCACCGTGTCACCGAACTGCATAAAGTCGGTGCTGGCTTTGCCGTCCAAAATGGTTTCGATGGCGCGTTTTTCGGCGATGCAGCTGTAGCCCTTGGGCCAGTCTTTGCGGCCATCGACCTCGACCGCTTTGTTGCTGACGGTGCCGCTGCCGATGATGCTGCCAGCGCGTACATTGCGGGTTTTGCACAGATGGGCAATCAGTTGCCCGAAATGAAACGTCATCTCGGGACCGGCTTCGCACATGCCCACCCGCTTGCCGTTCCAGTCCACGCGCATGCTCAGGTGCAAACGGCCTTGTTCCCACGCGTCACCCAATTCATCCAAGGTAACCGCCACGGGGCTGAAAGCGGTGGCGGGCTTGCCTTGCAAAAAGCCAAAGTTTTTAGCCAGCTCGTTAGGGATGAGGCGGCGCAGCGACACATCGTTGGCAATCATCACCAAACGGATGCTGTCCAAGGCTTGCTCGGGCGACACCTGCATAGGCACATCGCCGGTGATGACCGCCACCTCGGCCTCGAAGTCGATGCCGTAATCGGTGCTGGGGCAAACCACGGGGTCACAAGGGCCTAAAAAATCGTCGCTGCCGCCTTGGTACATCAAAGGGTCTTCGTAAAAGTTGGCAGGCACCTCGCTGTTGCGTGAGGCGCGGACCAACTCCACATGGTTCATATAGGCAGAGCCATCGGCCCATTGGAAGGCACGCGGCAAGGGTGCCATGCACAACTTGGGGTCAAAGGGAAACGCATGTCGGGCTTTGCCTTGGTTCAAGGTCTGCGACAGGTCTTCTAACTGGGGAGAAATGAAGTTCCAGTCATCCAAGACCTGCTGCAATTTGGTGGCAATGCCACTCGCATAATGGGCAGTGGTTAAATCACGCGACACCACCACCAGTTGCCCATCGCGGGACCCGTCTTTGTAAGTAGCCAGTTTCATGCAAGCATTCTATCCAGCGTCACCTCTGACAAGCCCTTGGGTCTGGGGCTTGGTGGTGTTGGTGCTCGTCTTGCATTTGCTGGGTTTGCAAACCCTCTCCTCGCTGAATGGGCGCGATACGCCATTGCCTACACCCGTCGTGCATCTGCGCTTGTCTGCGCCACCCCCGACGCCTTCTGTTGAGCTCAAGCCCTTGCCCCCTGTCAGCACCCCCAAGCAAACGCCAGTGGCAAAGGTGGTCGCGCCGCCCTCGGCCAATTCGGGTGCCTCGGCACGTTTGGAAACAGCCGACAAGGCAGAGGATGCGCCCAGTACGGCAACACCAACTCCAGAACCTGTGGAAGCCGCAACCGTACCAGCCATCGAAGAAGCTTTACCCGCAGAAACCTTACCTGAGCCCGTGGTGCCGCCACCGGTTGAAACACCTTCCGCACCCACGCCGCCGATCACCAGCAACCCTGCCCCTGCGCCAGTCCTACCGGCTTGGTTGGCGCAGGCCAAGTTTGTCTGGCCAGCGCCTGTTTTGCTGAACTACGAATTAAGCGGCACCTCCAAAGGCGTGCGCTATACCGCCAGTGCCAGCATCAGCTGGAAACAGCAAGACAACAGCTACCAATTGCGCCATGACATGCAAGCGTTTTTGTTTGGCAAATTCAGCGACACCAGCGTGGGGCAGATTGGCGCGATCGGCTTACTGCCCACCCGCTTTGGCCATCTGCGTCGCCAACAGGAGCAAGCCGCACACTTTGAACGTTCCAAGGGCTTGCTGATTTACAGCGCCAACACGCCCAGCCAGGCCATAGAAGAAGGCGCACAAGACCGTGTCAGCTTGTTTGTGCAACTGGCTGCTGCCATGGCAGGTACACCCGATTTGCGAAACCTGGGGCAAACACTGAGCTTTCAAGTGGTGTCGGCCAAGCAAGCCGAGGTCTGGACATTTGCGGTGTTGGGCAACGAAAAAGTCACCACGCCTTTGGGTGACTTGGCCAGCTTGAAGCTG
>JAIXYA010000228.1 GCA_027490485.1 Comamonadaceae bacterium | reverse complement strand
CGCATGTTGTTGGCGCAAAAAGCCTATGGCGAGGGTGCTTTGGCACTGGGGCTGTACTGCGCCCGTTTGGTGGACGAGTTGCACACCGGTGACGAGTCGCAACAGCACCAAGCCCAATGGCTGCTGGAAGTGCTGACCCCGATCGTGAAAAGCTGGCCCAGCGAATGGTGCTTGGAAGGCAACAGTTTGGCCATCCAAATCCACGGCGGCTATGGCTACACCCGCGATTTTCCGGTGGAGCAATATTGGCGCGACCAGCGCCTGAACATGATCCACGAAGGCACCCACGGCATCCAAGCCATGGACTTGCTGGGTCGCAAAGTGCTGCTCGACAAAGGCCGGGGCTTGCAGATGCTGGGCGAGCGCATACAAGCCACCATCGCACTTGCTGACCGTCATCGCGAGCGAAACGAAGCGATCTCACTGCAAACCCACGCCCTTGCCCTGCAACAAGCATGGACCGATGTGGTGCAAGCCACCCAAGCCGCTTGGCAAGGCGACGACCCTGCCTTGTCCTTGGCCAACGCCGTTCCCTATATGCAGGCCTTTGGACATACCGTGTTGGCATGGGTTTGGCTGGATGTGGCCTTGGCTTCGCAAGGCGAGGGTGACGCCAACCACGGTCGTCGACAGGCTTGCCAATTTTTCTTCCAATACGAATTGCCCAAAATCGGCGCATGGTTGAAGGTGGTGAACAGCCGCGACAGCACCTGTGCCGACATGCCCGAGGCGGCTTTTTAAATCAACCCCAAAACAGAACGCAGACATGACACGCACTGTGAAACAACTCTTCGATTTATCCGGCAAAACCGCTTTGGTCACAGGCGGCTCCCGCGGTTTGGGCCTGCAAATGGCTTTTGCCTTGGGCGAAGCAGGTGCCAGCGTGATGCTCAGCGCCCGTAAAGCGGCAGAGTTAGAGCAAGCCGTGGCTGAATTGAAAGCTGCTGGCATTGATGCGCACTGTATGGCGGCGAACTGTGCCGACCCCGATGATTTGCAAAAACTCGGTGCCCACACACTGGAGAAATTTGGTCATGTCGATGTCTTGCTGAACAACGCAGGGGCGGCCTGGGGTGCGCCTGCCGAAGACCACCCCATCGAAGCCTGGGACAAGGTGATGAACCTGAATGTGCGCGGCTATTTCATCTTGAGCCAATACATCGGCAAGCACTGCATGATCCCCCGACGCAGCGGCAGCATCATCAATGTGGCGTCCATCACCGGTTTGGGTGGCAACCCCACTGGCATCAACACCATCGCCTACAACACTTCCAAAGCGGCAGTCATCAATTTTTCTTGCGCCTTGGCCTGTGAATGGGGTGCCCACAACATCCGCGTCAACTCGATTTGCCCGGGCTTCTTCCCCAGCAAAATGACCGCAGGCACTTTTGAGACCTATGGCGAAGACGAACTGAAGTCCCATGCGCCTTTGCGCCGATTAGGCGACAACGAAGATTTGAAAGGCGTCACGGTGCTGTTTGCATCGGACGCAGGAAAACACATCACCGGCCAATGGCTGGCGGTGGACGGCGGCGTGAGCTGCATCACTAGCTAACAACACAGGAGACTTCCATGCCACAAAACCCCCAAATCCATTTGGTCAGCCGCCCCACAGGTGAACCCACAGCAGACAACTTCAAATTGCTCACTTTGGACACGCCTGCTTTGCAAGACCGGCAAGTGCTGGTCAAGCACGAGTACATGAGCTTGGACCCCTATATGCGTGGCCGCATGAACGACGGCAAAAGCTACACAGCGCCACAAGCTTTGAACGCGGTCATGGTCGCAGGCACCGTGGGCGAGGTGGTGGAGAGTCGTCACCCTGATTTCGCAGTGGGCAACAAGGTGGTTGGCATGGGCGGTTGGCAAACCTACAGCGTGGTGGATGCAGATATGCCTGCTGCGCTTCGCAAGATCGACACCACCCATGTACCCATCAGCCACTTTCTGGGTGCGGTAGGCATGCCTGGTGTCACCGCTTGGCACGGCTTGGTCCGCATCATCAACCCCAAAGCCGGTCAAACGCTGACGGTCAGTGCAGCCAGTGGCGCGGTTGGCAGCGCATTTGGTGCCTTGGCCAAAGCCCGTGGTTGTCGCGTGGTGGGTTTTGCGGGTGGCAAAGACAAATGTGATTACGTGGTGAATGAACTCGGCTTTGATGCTTGCATCGATTACAAAGAGCACAGCGACTATCAGTCCTTGTCCAAAGCCATCAAAGACGCTTGCCCCAATGGCATTGACGGCCACTTTGAAAACGTGGGCGGCATGGTGTTGGACGCGGTCATGTTGCGCATGAACGAGTTCGGCAGCATCGCGGTCTGCGGCATGATTGCGGGTTACAACGGCAAGCCCATCCCCATGACCAACCCTTCCTTGATTTTGATGAGCCGCTTGAAAGTGCAAGGCTTTATCGTCAGCGAACACCCTGCCGATTGGCCCGAAGCCTTGAAAGAGCTGGGCACCTTGGTGGGCAGCGGCAAGTTCAAACCCCGCGAAACCGTGGCCCATGGTTTGGCCAATGCGCCTGAGGCGTTTTTCGGCTTGCTCAAAGGCAAAAACTTTGGCAAGCAAGTGGTGAAAATCTGATGTCCGACCTCATTCTTCACCACTACCCTACATCGCCTTTTGCTGAAAAAGTGCGATTGATCATGGGTTATAAAAAGCTGTCATGGCAAGGTGTGACCATTCCCATGGTCATGCCCAAGCCCGACCTCATGCCTTTGTCGGGCGGCTACCGCCGCACTCCTGTCTTGCAAATCGGTGCTGATATTTACTGCGATACCGCCCTGATATGCAATGTGGTGGATCAGCTGCACCCCACGCCCTCGCTTTACGGCCAACACCCCAAAGGCTTGGTTCGCACCGTGGCGCAATGGGCTGACAACATTGTGTTTCCTGCTGCCATGGGCTACAACTTTCAGCCTGCAGGCGCAGCTCATGTGTTTGCCAATATCGACCCCGAGGTGGTGAAGGTGTTTGCTGCCGACCGCCAAGCCATGCGCGGTGGCGCATCACGTATGCCCGCACCAGACGCCACCGGCGCTTACAAAAATTACCTGCGCCGTGTTTCCAGCATGTTGGAGGGACAAGACTTTGTGATGGGTGTGCAGCCCACATTGGCAGATTTTTCTATCTACCACTCGGTGTGGTTTACCGTGGTCAAAGTCCCTTTGCTGGCTGGCATTTTGGATGCCACGCCTTTGGTGAAAGCCTGGGTTTCGCGTATGCAGGCTTTTGGTCACGGCCATACCCATGAACTCAGCGGCACCGATGCGCTCAAAGTCGCCCACGACGCCACGCCTTTGG
>JAIXYA010000040.1 GCA_027490485.1 Comamonadaceae bacterium | reverse complement strand
TAGGTATTGGGTGGGCCAGAGACAGTCGTGACAGCTTGTTGGCCCCCAGTAAAGGGCGATTAGTGAAACTCAATGGTGAGGTTGGTGTTGGCGACATTCGCTACTACAGAAATAACGCCCAGTTTCAAGAATTTTTTCCCATTGGTAAAAAATACACTTTTGCTGTCAATGCTGAGTTCGGTTATGGCGAAGGTTTGAGTGGTAAAAGTTACCCCGTGTTTAAAAACTACTATGCTGGCGGATTAGGCTCGGTTCGAGGCTTTCAGCAAGGTTCTCTCGGCCCCAAAGATTACGGATGTACTAACAGTACATGGTGTCCAGTGGGTGGATCCAAGAAGGTTGTGCTCAATACTGAGTTTTATGTCCCCTTTCCTGGTGTAGGCAACGACAGAACATTGCGCTTATATTCTTTTCTCGACGCAGGCAATGTCTTTGACAGCAGTATTGAACTAGAGGAGATGCGTACCTCTTTTGGGTTAGGACTCAGCTGGATCTCGCCTGTCGGTCCCTTAAGGTTCGCGGTGGCCAAGCCCATACGCAAATTTGATGGAGATAGAATGCAATCCTTTCAATTCCAAATTGGGACGTCGTTTTGATGAAACATCTCTACTTACGATCTGTATTGGCTAGCTCTATGCTCATGTTGGCTACGCCCTTGTTTGCTGAAGACTTTAGGGTTGGTTTCATCAACACAGACCGAATTTTTCGCGAAGCCAATACTGCGAAAGTGGCTCAAACCAAATTAGAGCAAGAATTTTCCAAGCGAGAAAAAGAGTTGGTGGACTTGGGTAATTCCTTGAAAACCAACTCTGAAAAACTCGAGCGCGATTTGCCTACATTGTCTGAAACACAGCGAACAACCAAACAACGTCAATTGGCCGATCAAGACCGTGAATTTCAACGCAAGCGGCGTGAGTTCCAAGAGGACCTTAATGCCAGAAAAAACGAAGAACTGCAAATGGTTCTGGAAAAAGCCAATAAGGTCGTCAAGCAAGTGGCAGAAGCTGAAAAGTACGATTTGATTTTGCAAGAGGCTGTCTACATCAATCCCAAACACGATATCACTGAAAAAGTGATTAAAGCTATTAACACCGGTAAGTGATGGCGTGGTTCGTCTGACTTTAGGGCAACTCGTTGATCGTTTAGGCGGAGATTTGCAAGGTTCGCCCGACATTGAAATATCCGGTCTCGCAACATTGTCTTCAGCTGGTCAGCATGATTTGTCTTTCTTAAGTCATCCTAAATACCGTTCCCAGCTTTCAAGTTCCCAAGCCGCTTGTGTGGTGGTTTCTCCTTCTATGGGCTCAGAAGCAGCCCAACGTGGAGCAACTATCGTCGTAGACGATGCTTACGCTTACTGGGCGCGAGTTACCCAGCTTTGGTCAAAACTGCTTCCGGTCAGTAACGAACCATTGATACACCCCAGCGCATTTATTCACCCCCTGGCGAGTATTGACCCGACTGCACGTATTGGCCCAATGTGTGTCATCGAAGCCCACGCGGTGATTGGCAGGCGAACTTGGCTTAAATCTAGCGTGACAGTTTCACAAGCTTGCTCGATTGGTGAAGACTGCATCCTCCATCCCGGTGTTGTCATCGGTGCCGATGGTTTTGGTTTTGCACCTGAAAATGGTATGTGGACAAAGATTGAGCAACTTGGTTCGGTGCGAATCGGTAATTTTGTCGAAATAGGCGCAAATACTTGTATAGATCGTGGAGCACTTGGGGACACGCTTATCGAAGATGGTGTCAAGCTGGACAATTTGATTCAAATCGGCCATAACGTCTCAGTAGGTGCACATACAGCCATGGCCGGTTGCGTAGGGATTGCAGGTAGCGCCAAAATTGGGGCGCATTGCACTTTAGGCGGAGGTGCTATTGTTCTGGGGCACTTGCAACTTGTAGACCACGTTCATGTTTCTGCTGCCTCAGTGGTTACACGCTCTCTTTTGCAAGCAGGCACCTACAGCGGCGTTTTTCCAATCGATAGCAATGAATCTTGGCAAAAAAATGCAGCCACATTAAGGCAGTTACATTCCCTGAGAGATCGAATTAAGCAATTGGAGTCTGAGCTCCCCCAACGAGGTTAAATCATGGATATCCATCAAATATTGAAAATGCTCCCCCATCGATATCCCATATTGTTGGTTGATAGAGTTTTAAGTCTAGAAAAAGGTAAGTCAATCAAAGCATTGAAAAATGTCACGATCAATGAGCCTTTTTTCAACGGTCATTTTCCACACCGGCCAGTCATGCCAGGTGTTTTGATGCTGGAAGCATTAGCCCAAGCAGCGGCTTTATTGGCATTTGACACATTGAATGTCGTCCCAGATGACAACACGGTCTACTATTTTGCTGGCATAGACAATGCGCGTTTTAAGAGGCCTGTTGAACCAGGCGACGCCTTGACTTTGTGCGTCGACCTAGATCGAATGAAAGCGGGCATTTTTAAATTCAAAGCAAAAGCTTGGGTAGGTGAGGCCTTGGCAGTAGAGGCTGATTTGATGTGCACCATGCGCACCATCGAGTGAGGCGCTAATGGCTGATATACACCCCTCAGCATTGGTTGATCCCTCCGCGCAATTAGATGATTCTGTCAGTGTCGGGCCATTCACGACCATCGGACCGCATGTCAAAATTGCATCCGGAACGCGGATTGGTTCGCACTGCGTCATTGAGGGCAGAACAACCATTGGCCGTGATAACCAGATATTTCAATTTAACTCTTTGGGTGCCATACCTCAGGATAAAAAATATGCTGGCGAACCCTGTGAATTGGTCATTGGGGATCGCAATGTGATTCGAGAGTTTTGTACTTTCAATATTGGAACGGCAGGTGACCTTGGCGTGACCACGATAGGAAGTGATAACTGGATCATGGCTTATGTTCATTTGGCCCATGATTGTCAAATTGGAAACCACACTATTTTTGCCAACAACACCCAACTGGCGGGTCATGTGCATGTGGGCGATTGGGTTATTTTGGGTGGCTTTACTGTCGTACACCAGTTTTGCAAATTGGGCGCCCACAGTTTCACTGCGATGAATTCATTGCTGTTCGCAGATTTGCCACCCTATGTCATGTGTCAAGGCCAGCCTGCACAAGCGCGGTCAATGAATTTTGAAGGTCTGAAACGACGGGGTTTTTCACAAGAGCAGATTCAAACGGTTAAGTCGATTTACAAAATTCTTTATCGAGATGGATTGACCCTTGAAAAATCCATTCAAGCGATAGATAGCCTCGGAACTACTCAACCACAAGGTAAAGAAGTCAGTGCATTGATGTCGGATTTCCTGCGCTCTGTATCGCCTCAGCGCGGCATTGTTCGCTGACTTTTTGTATCCTTAACCTCATGCCCAACACCTTGAGACCTTGTATAGCCATGGTGGCTGGAGAGGCTTCTGGCGACTTGTTGGCATCCTTGGTTATCCCTGGTCTTCAGTCACATTGGGCTGATGTTGCCTTGCATGGGATTGGTGGCCCCAAAATGAAGGCATTGGGTTTTGATGCGTGGTGGCCACAGGAAAAATTGGCTGTACGAGGGTACGTTGAGGTATTGCGCCACTACAGAGAAATTACTGGCATCAGAAAATCATTGCTTCATCGATTACTTGAAAATCCTCCTGATGTGTTTGTCGGAGTTGATGCGCCAGATTTCAATTTGGACCTTGCCTTTGCCTTAAAGCGAAGAGGTATTTCGACCATGCAGTTCGTTTGTCCTTCCGTATGGGCCTGGCGAGCTGAGCGTTTAGACAAGATTCGCCAGTGTGTCGACCATGTCCTTTGTCTTTTCCCCTTCGAGCCCCCCTTGCTGCATAGATACGGCATTGACGCGACTTATGTGGGTCATCCTTTGGCTAAAAGCATTCCGCTGTCTCCAGATAAGGTACTCGCAAGAGAGTCTTTGGGTGTGTCACCCGATCAAAAATTGATTGCTTTGCTGCCAGGCAGTCGCACCTCAGAAATAGAGCATATGACCCCGCTTTTTTTTGCGGCGTCAAAGATCCTTGAAACGCAATACCCAGGTGTCAGCTTTGTGCTCCCCGTTGCCCCTGGGCATATGCAGCTTGTGCAGTCTATGCAATTGAGATTGACACCTCCTCAGAACTTGATGTTGCTCGAGGGTCAAAGCCATACTGCACTTGCTGCTGCAGATGCGACCATGGTTGCCAGTGGAACCGCCACACTGGAAGCTGCGCTGTTTAAATGTCCCATGGTTATCGCGTATCACATGCCGTGGCTTAGCTGGCAAATCATTCGTCGAAAAAGGCTTCAACCATGGGTGGGTTTGCCCAATATTTTGTGTCAAGATTTCATTGTTCCCGAGTTACTGCAAGAACAAGCAACACCTCATGCATTGGCCAAAGCCACCTCGGAGTGGCTGGATAACCTGCAGCTTGTTGACAAGGTGAAACTACGTTTTACGGATTTGCATAAGCAACTGACGCAAGACACGTCTGGGTTGGTCACCGCTGCGGTTGATAAAGTTATGGCGTCTCATGTCTAATCAAAAATCTCTTGACTGGGATTTGCCTGGTTTGGTG
>JAIXYA010000131.1 GCA_027490485.1 Comamonadaceae bacterium | reverse complement strand
TGATTGCAATGCTGTCAGGACGCCTTGACCCGACATCAAAGAAATATCTCGCTCTGCGGAGCGTCCACCCATCAACACAGCGACTTTGCTTTTTGTGATGTCAAAGCTGCTCATGCGCCCACCACCTTCAATGTTGTCCATTGCGCTGATTGCTCGACCACCAAGGCCGGTACGGAACCAATGGAGCCTGCACCCATGCACATCACCACATCGCCATTGCAGGCGTTGTTCACCACCAATTCGGTAAGAGCGTTTAAGTCTTGGGCAAACACCAGTTGCTGCTGGCCTGCGACACGAACGGCATGCGCCAGAGAGCGACCATCGGCCGCGGCAATCGGTGCTTCTCCTGCTGAATAAACTTCTGTCAGCCAAAGCACATCGACTTTCTGAAGTACGGCGACAAAGTCCTCAAAGCAGTCCCGCGTTCTGCTAAAGCGGTGCGGCTGAAACGCCAGTACCAAGCGTCGGCCAGGGAAAGCCCCCCGCGCTGCTTCAATGGTTGCGGCCAATTCAACAGGGTGATGTCCATAGTCTTCAATCAGCGTGAAATAGCCACCGGCTTTGGCTGCCATTTCTCCATGTCGTTGAAACCTGCGCCCAACACCCCCAAAATTGGCCAATGCTTTAACGACTGCTTCATCAGGCACATTGAGTTCAACTGCAATCGCAATGGCCGCCAATGCATTGAGCACATTGTGTGTACCCGGCAAGTTCAAGGCAATGTCCATATCAGGCAATGTCACGCCATTGCTGCGCTTGACAGTGAAATGCATACGCGCTTCCTCGGCGCGAACATGAATTGCTCGAACTTGCGCTTTTTCTGACAATCCGTAGGATGTGATCGGTCTTGAAACTTGCGACAAAAGGCTGTTGACCACAGGATCATCAATACACAAAACCGCTGCGCCATAAAACGGCATTCGGTGCAAGAACTCGATGAAGGCCGATTTCAATTGATTGAAATCGTGTCCATAGGTTTCCATGTGGTCCGCATCGATATTCGTCACCACAGCCATGATGGGGCTCAGGTTCAGGAATGAGGCATCGGACTCATCTGCCTCAACCACGATGTAATCCCCCGCCCCTAATTTGGCATTCGCACCCGCGCTGATGAGGCGTCCCCCAATGACAAAGGTAGGGTCCAGACCTGCTTGCGCCAATACACTGGCCACCAAGCTGGTGGTGGTGGTTTTGCCATGGGTTCCCGCTATGGCTATGCCTTGCTTGAGTCGCATCAATTCGGCGAGCATGACTGCCCTAGGGACCACAGGAATTAATTTTTGGTGTGCAGCAACAACCTCTGGGTTGTCTGACTGAACAGCAGTGGAGGTCACCACTGCATCTGCCCCTGCTATGTTGCTTGCGTCATGACCTACTTGGGTTTGAATACCAAGGGCCGAGAGTCTTTGCAATACGGGCCCGTCTGACAAATCAGAGCCAGAAACTTTATAGCCAAGGTTGTGCAGTATTTCTGCAATGCCACTCATGCCTGCACCGCCAACACCTACAAAATGCACATGACTGATGGCGTGTTTCATTGCAGCACCTCGCGACATGCCTGCGCAATTTTTTCTGCTGCATCGGTTTTTCTCAAGCTGTAGGCTTTTTGTGCTGCTTGCAGCAGCAAATCGCGGGTCAACGTTTGCAGTTGATTCGCCAGCAATTGCGGTGACAACTCATGTTGAGCAATCAGCCACCCAGCCCCTTGGGTCGATAAGAATTGGGCATTCATGGTTTGGTGGTCATCGACAGCCGAGGGAAATGGCACCATGATGGCTGCAACACCTATGGCAGCAATTTCACTGACCGTACTCGCGCCTGCGCGACATATGACCAAATCGGCTTGTGCCATGGCCTGTGCTGGGTTATCAATGAATGCAGTGAGTTCAGCTGCTACGCCTGCTTGTGCATAAGCCAGTGACAAGTCCTTTAAATGCTTTTCTCCACCTTGGTGCAACACGCTGGGTCGGTCTTGAGCAGGTATCAGTGCCAGTGCCTGCGGAAGCACTGTGTTGATGGCTTGTGCGCCCAAGCTTCCGCCCATCACCACCACCCGCAAGGGACCGGTTCTTGCTGCATACCTTTTGGCTGGCTCTGCTTGATGCAAAAACTCTGAACGCAGTGGGTTACCTACCCACTCGCTTTTGGGCAAAGCATTGGGGAAGCTGCTAAAGATCCGGTGGGAAATTTTGCCAAGCCATTGATTGGCCATTCCAGCTACTGCATTTTGCTCATGCAACACCAAGGGGCGACCGCTCACCACACCCATCAAGCCACCTGGAAATGTGATGTAACCCCCAAGACCGACCAATACATCTGGCTTAACGCGTCGGATCAATCTCAAGCTTTGCACCATTGCCTGCAGCAGTCGCCATGGCAGCAACAACAGGGTAAGTTTTCCTTTGCCGCGAACTCCGCCAAAACGCACGGCCTCAAAGGTAAAGCCTTTGGGAGGAATCAGTTGGGACTCCATGCTGGGGTGTGGCGCACCCATCCAATGCACCTGCCAACCTT
>JAIXYA010000322.1 GCA_027490485.1 Comamonadaceae bacterium | reverse complement strand
TTCATAAAGTTGGTAAAGCATGTCAGGCCTGTCTTTTCAGTTATGTTGCAGTGCAATATAACAGCACTTGATCAGCATTCCAAGAGATCTGCAAGATGATTCAGGTCCTGGGCTTCAAAATCAACAGGTGTTGTTGCTTTTGACTCGCCCCGACCAGGTCCATATTCATCAGGCCGCCCAATGAAAGCGGTGCCAAGCCCCGATTGTTTGGCTGCTGCCAAATCACTTGAATGAGCGGCAACCATGGTTGTTTCTTGCCAAGAACACCCAAGCGCTTCAGCAGACGCTTGGTAGACCACCGCTTGCGGCTTGTAATCGCGAGCTATTTCTGCGCCAGTGATGGCATCCCAATGCCAGTCATTGTGACGAGCAAGATTGACCATTAATGCAATATGGCCGTTGGAGCAGGGGGCCAGAAGAAACTTCTTTCTCAATCTGGTCAAGGCATGGTTGACCTCAGGCCAAGCATCCAGTGTGTGCCAAGCCAGCGTCAGTTTTGTGCGCGTTGCCTCATCTACTGAGGTCCATCCCAATCTGGACAAAACAGTATCTAGGTTATCGCGGTGCAATACATCGAGCTTGCAAAACGCCCGTTGTCCGCTGCGTACCCGCTCCATGGCGGGCTGATATTCATTGCGCCAAGCATCTGCAAAAGCATGCCAATCGGTTTGCAATCCAAGGGGTGATAAATCTCTTTCAGCCTGAAGTGCAATGGAACCACGCCAGTCAACCAGCGTTCCGAAAACATCAAAAATAAGGGCCTTCATCAGCTTTTGAGTACAGCAGCAATAGCCTGACACACATAGGGAAGATTGTGGGTATTAAGGGCAGCTACGCACATCCGTCCTGTATCCGTTCCATACACCCCAAACTCTGTACGCAGTCGAACCATCTGGTCTTTGCTCAATCCTGAGTAACTGAACATGCCAATCTGCTTGGTGATGAACCCCATGTCTTGCTGGATCCCCGCTGCTTTGAGGCCATCGACTAAGCTTTGGCGCATAGATTTGATCCGTATGCGCATACCTGATAGTTCTTTTTCCCACAATGCACGCAGTTCAGTGTTGTTGAGTACAGCAGCCACAACGGCTCCGCCATGGGTGGGCGGGTTGGAGTAATTGGTGCGAATGACAATTTTGAGCTGAGACAACACCCTTGCGGCTTCATCAGCGTCATGGCAATAGACCGATAAAGCACCGACGCGTTCGCCGTACAGGCTAAAGCTTTTGGAGAAAGAAGTTGAGACCAAAAAATCAATGCCAGAGGACACGAATTTTTGAATCACCGCACCGTCTTCGGTTATGCCGTTGCCAAAACCTTGGTAGGCCATGTCAAGAAAAGGTGTCAATTGTTTTTCTTTGACGGTGGCGATGACTTTGTCCCATTGCTCAGGCGTGAGGTCATAGCCCGTTGGGTTGTGGCAGCAAGCATGAAGCACAACCACGGTACCTGCGGTTGCCGCACTGAGGCTATTGATCAGCCCTTCAAAGTTGATGCCGCGGTTTTGTTCGTCGTAATAGGCATAGGTGTCAACGGTGAAACCAGCGGCTGAGAACAGAGCCCTGTGGTTTTCCCAGCTGGGGTCGCTGATCATGACCTTGCTGGCTGGGTTGAGCTTGTGAAGAAAATCGGCACCAATTTTCAAACCGCCTGTTCCACCAATGGCCTGAACAGTGGCTACGCGCCCAGATTTAACCGCGTCCGAGTCTGAACCAAATACCAAACCTTTGACAGCGTTGTCATAGGCGGCGATGCCATCGATGGGCAAATAGCCGCGAGCAGCCGGTTTTTCCATCAGTGTTTTTTCAGCCTGAAGCACGCATGCCAGCAAAGGCAATTTACCGTCTTCGTTGAAATAGACGCCCACCCCCAAATTGACTTTGTGGGGCGATTTATCAGCCGCGAACTGTTCATTCAGACCCAAGATGGGGTCTCGTGGGGCCATTTCGACAGCGGAAAACAGTGACATCGGGGGTCCTTGTGATTTAAGTGGTGAGTTCGCCAAAAAACCGCGCAGTCTGCGGTAGGCTACGCGGTTTATTGTTATTTTAACGGCTTGAATGAGCCTTGTTTGGTAACTGAACCATGGCTTTGCTTTCTGATTTGGATGACCTCCCCACTGCTGCTGAAAAAGAGGGCACATGGCATACATACCCAGGTTCGCCCTTTGAGCTTTTCCAGCCCTATCCTCCGGCAGGTGACCAACCCCAAGCTATTTCTCAATTGGTCGAGGGCATACACGACGGTGAAATGTTCCAAACCTTGTTAGGTGTGACAGGTTCAGGAAAAACATTCACCATGGCGAATATGATCGCGCAAATGGGGCGGCCTGCCATCATTTATGCACCCAATAAGACCTTGGCTGCCCAGCTGTACAGCGAATTTCGCGAGTTTTTCCCTAAAAACGCGGTGGAATACTTCGTCAGTTACTACGATTACTACCAGCCTGAGGCTTATGTGCCTCAAAGAGATTTGTTCATTGAAAAAGACAGCGCCATCAACGAGCATATTGAGCAGATGCGTCTGTCATGCACCAAAAGCCTGCTCGAACGCAGAGACGTCATCATTGTGGCCACCGTTTCTGCCATCTACGGTATTGGAGAGCCTGAGAGTTACCACAGGATGGTGATGACATTGAGGGCAGGCGACAAGCCTGGGCAAAGAGACATCATTGCCCAGTTGGTGCGTATGCAATACGAGCGTAATGACATGGACTTTGCTCGCGGAAGGTTTCGTGTTCGAGGCGACATCATTGATATTTTTCCTGCTGAGCACAGTGAGCTGGCTATACGTATTGAGTTATTTGACGACGAGATTGAAAGTCTTCAACTGCTAGACCCGCTGACGGGGCGGGTACGCCAAAAAATACCCCGTTTCACGGTGTACCCCTCAAGCCACTACGTGACCCCCCGCGATAAAGTGTTGGCTGCGGTCGAGACCATCAAATTGGAGCTAGACCAAAGGCTCAAGGAATTGGTCGGCATGGGTAAATTGGTGGAAGCGCAAAGGCTGGAGCAACGCACCCGTTTTGATTTGGAAATG
>JAIXYA010000030.1 GCA_027490485.1 Comamonadaceae bacterium | reverse complement strand
TTAAATTACTCAACACGATTCCAGAACTGGGTACGGTAAAACGGGCCAAGGTAGCCGCGTACTTGCAAGCGTTTGCCACCTTCAATCGGCACCATTTTCACGGTGTACAGCTTGCCGTTTGTGGGGTCCAAAATTTTTCCGCCACCCGCCCATAAATTCTCGGATTCTTTGCCTTCACGCTTTAAGCCGCGCAAAATTTCCATGCCAATGATGGGTTGTCCCTTGCGATCATCCACACATTTGTCGCAATTGGGCTTGGCATTGGGATCTTCCTTGAGTGCGCGTCCTACGACACCTACCAGCGCACCGTCTTTTTCAAAAATCTTTATCTCGCCTTTGGGTTGGTTGGTTTCATCGTCAATGGTGTGCCACACACCTACAGGTGTCATTTGGGCAAACGCTGTCATGGCGGCCATGCTCAGCAAAGCAAAAAAGAATTTTTTCATCGGTGTCTCCTTGGTGGATAGGTATTTAAGCAAAAACGTCTTGGGTGTCCATCAACACAGCGCTTCCAGCGCGAGCAGTTTGCATCAAACTCGCAGTCTCTGGCAACAACTTTGCAAAGTAAAACCTGGCCGTTTGTAATTTGGCTTTGTAAAACGGGTCGCGGTTGCCATCAGCGATTTTTTGCAATGCCACTTTGGCCATACGCGCCCAGAAATAGGCGAACACCAAATGGCCTGTGACACGCAAGTAATCTACCGCTGCAGCACCTACTTCATCTGCATTTGACATGGCTTTCATGCCAATTTCACCCGTGAACTGGGTCATTTGCTGGCCTAACTTTGCCAAAGGCTGGATGAACTCGGCCATGTCTTCGTTCTCGGTTTCATCCGCAACCAAAGTGGCAATGAGTTTGCCAAACTTCTTCAATGTCGCACCTTGGTTACCCAGCACCTTGCGACCCAACAGATCCAAGCTTTGGATGGTGTTGGTACCCTCGTAAATCATATTGATGCGTGAATCACGTACAAATTGCTCCATGCCCCATTCGTGGATAAAACCATGGCCACCAAACACTTGCATGCAAGAAGAGGTGGCTATCCAGCCGTTGTCGGTGATGAAGGCTTTGACGATAGGCGTGAGCATGGCCACCATCTCCAGCGCTTCTGCTCGCAAGGCCGCATCAGGATGGTGAAGTTCTTGGTCAATCAGCAACGCACAGTAAAGGTTTAAAGCGCGGCCACCTTCTGCATAAGCTTTGGCGGTCAACAACATTTTGCGCACATCGGGATGCACCAAGATACTGTCAGCAGGCTTATCTGGGCTTTTCACTCCCGACAGGCTTCTGGACTGCAAGCGGTCTTTGGCATAAGCCAAAGCATTTTGGTATGCCACTTCGGTCAAACCCAGCGATTGCATGCCGACCCCGATGCGAGCGGCATTCATCATCACAAACATTGCCGCCAAGCCTTTGTTAGGTTGACCCACCAAGGTACCGACTGCGCCATCGAGCACCATCTGGCAAGTGGCGTTGCCATGTATACCCATTTTGTGTTCTAAACCACCGCAGTAAATGCCATTGCGCTCACCCAAACTGCCGTCACTGTTGACCAAGAACTTGGGAACCACAAACAAACTGATGCCTTTGCTGCCCACGGGCGCATCAGGCAAACGTGCCAGTACCAAATGAACAATATTGCTCACCATGTCGTGCTCACCCGCGCTGATGAAAATTTTGTTGCCGGTGAGTTTGTAGCTGCCATCGGCTTGTGGTTCGGCCTTGGTACGCAGCAAACCTAAATCAGTACCACAGTGAGATTCTGTCAAACACATGGTGCCGGTCCACTCGCCATTGGTAAGACGTGGCAGGTACATCTGCTTTTGTTCTTCTGTGCCATGCGCATGCAAGCACTCATAAGCGCCGTGGGTCAGTCCTGGGTACATGGTCCACGCTTGGTTGGCACTGTTGAGCATTTCATAAAAACACTGGTTCACCACAATCGGCAAACCTTGACCACCATACGCCGGGTCGCAACTGAGCGCAGGCCAACCGCCTTGTGCAAATTGTCCAAAAGCTTCTTTGAAGCCTTTGGGCGTGGTGACTTCATGGGTTTTGTTGTCTAACTGGCAACCTTGCTTGTCACCCACTTGGTTCAAGGGCATCAAAACCTCAGAGGCAAATTTGCCCCCTTCTTCCAATACGGCGGTAATCGTGTCAGCGTCCAACTCAGCATGGGTTGGCAAGCTCTTGAGTACACCGGGTACATCTAACACTTCATTCATCACAAATTGCATATCGCGCAAAGGTGGGGTGTAGCTGGGCATGGTCAAATGTTCCTTAGGTTGGGGATGCGCCGTAGCGCAACAAAATATGTTCAAAGCCGCGTTGAGCGCGGTCTAGGCTTTTGTCGGTTTTGAGAAATCTGGCTTCGTAATGCAAAGCCAATATCAAGCCGTGAAGCTCAAACGACATTTGGGCGGCGTCCGTGTTCTCAGCCAAATGACCTGCTTCACGCGCTTTCAATACACAGCGATGCAAAGCACTGAGCCAGGTCTTGACAGAGCTGGCCAAGGCATCGCTGACGGGGCCTGGTCTGTCGTCAAACTCTGCGGCACCGCTGATGTACAAGCAACCCGAATCAATCTCTGCGGAGGTGCGCTTCATCCAGTTGGCAAATAGCGCTTGAAGACGAGGCAGTCCTCGGGCTTCTTGCATGGCAGGATAAAACACTTCCAATTCAAATCGATGGTGGTATTCGCGAACCACAGAGATTTGCAACTCTTCACGCGAGCCAAAGTGCGCAAAAACACCTGATTTGCTCATCTGCATCACTTCTGCAACCGCACCAATACTGAGGCCTTCAATACCGATTTGAGTGGCAAGACCCAAAGCAGCATCGACAATCGCGCTTTTGGTTTGCTGCCCTTTTTGCATTAACCGGGCCCTGCCGTGGCCGGCCTCGGAATCGGTAATGTCAGTCATGGCGGGTTGTGAAGTCACAGGCATTTACTTAAAAATAGAACGACCGTGCTATTTTGCACTATTTGACAGGTTCTGCTTATCCACCAGCAACAAAAGGGAGTTTCAAGTCGCCCCTTAAACTCCTTCGCATGAAAATCACGCGCATATTGGCCATTCGCCACGGGGAAACCGCTTGGAATGTGGATACACGCATACAGGGTCAAATTGATATACCCCTGAATGACCATGGCCTATGGCAGGCACAACAACTTGCAAAAGCCTTG
>JAIXYA010000294.1 GCA_027490485.1 Comamonadaceae bacterium | reverse complement strand
GATGGCTTGAATATTTGTTGATTGGCGGGGGGATTATCAAACCTTTTCAAAGAATTGAAAAAATGGTGTTTGAAGCACTCATAAAGAGAACATCCCCTAAACAAATTCTTGATCATTTATACAACCAACGACACGATGCCTTGAAGATTTTTTCAAGAAGAAACAAGCAAAGATTGGCTGTCTGGTCCGGTGCGGGGGGCATTGGTGGTTTATGTTTTGAGGCTTTGTGCTAAACCGGTAATCTGAAGACAATTCATTAAATATTGCAGCGCAGCAAATCATCGGCTATATTGGAGCCTCGCTTAGCTTCTAAGCACCTTTTGTCTCCTCCACCCTCTGAAAAGGTGGATTTACAGCCCCGCCCCGCAAGGAGCGGGGCTTTTTTTGGGCCCGCTGTCATCTGCGGGACAATACTGCATGCCTTCAAACAAACCCCGCCCCCCCAAGCTCCCCGCGGTCACCAAGACTGCACGTGTGCGCCGCCTGACGCCTGCCGACTATCTGAAAAAAATCCTCACCGCCAGGGTGTACGACGTGGCACACGAATCTGCGTTGGATTCAGCGCCTATTCTCAGCAAGCGCCTCCACAACCAAGTGCTGCTTAAACGCGAAGACCAGCAACCGGTGTTCAGCTTCAAGCTGCGCGGCGCTTACAACAAAATGGTGCAACTCAGCCCCGCCCAGCTCGCCAAAGGCGTGGTGTGTGCGTCGGCAGGCAACCATGCCCAAGGCGTGGCCTTGGGTGCGAAAAAACTCGGTACCCGCGCGGTCATCGTCATGCCAGTCACCACGCCTGCCTTGAAAGTGGATGCGGTCAAAGCGCTGGGCGGCGAGGTGCTGCTGCATGGCGACAGTTACACCGATGCCTACGACCACGCGGTGAAACTGTGCGCCAAACAAGGCTTGACGTTTATTCACCCGTTTGACGACCCCGAGGTGATTGCTGGACAGGGCACCATCGCCATGGAGATGCTGCGCCAGCACCAAGGCCCTTTGGACGCGGTGTTTGTCGCCATAGGCGGCGGTGGCTTGATCTCCGGCGTGGCCAATTACATCAAGGCGGTACGCCCCGAGGTGATGGTGATTGGCGTACAAATGGATGACTCGTCTGCCATGCTGCAGTCGGTGACAGCTGGCAAGCGAGTCACCTTGAGTGATGTGGGCTTGTTTGCCGATGGCACCGCGGTGAAGTTGGTGGGCGAAGAAACCTTCCGCGTAGCGCGGCATTTGGTAGACGACTACATCAGCGTCGACACCGACGCGGTGTGCGCCGCCATCAAAGACGTGTTTGTCGACACCCGCAGCATCGTCGAACCTTCTGGCGCCATGGCGGTGGCTGCCATCAAAAAATACGTCGCACTTCACAAAACCCGTGGCCAAACCTATGCGGCCATTTTGTGTGGCGCCAATATGAATTTCGACCGATTGCGCTTTGTCGCTGAACGCGCCGAGGTGGGCGAAGAACGCGAAGCGTTGTTGGCGGTGACCATCCCCGAAGAGCGGGGTAGTTTCAAGCGGTTTTGCGGTTTATTGGGCGACTTGCCGTCCTTTGGGGGGAGCAAATCGCCGCGTTCCATCACAGAGTTCAACTACCGCATCAGCGACGCGGCCAAAGCCCATGTGTTTGTGGGCCTGACCACCGGCAGCATGGGCGAGAGCACCAAGATTGCAGCGCATTTGGGCCGCCACGGGTTTCAAGCCTTGGATTTGACGCATGACGATTTGGCCAAAGAACACATACGCCACATGGTCGGGGGCCGATCGGCCTTGGCGCAAGAAGAACGCTTGTTAAGGTTTGTGTTCCCCGAACGCCCAGGCGCTTTGATGAAGTTTTTGTCTGCCATGCGCCCCGGCTGGAACATCAGCTTGTTTCACTACCGCAACCAAGGCGCAGACTACGGCCGCATCTTGGTGGGTCTGCAAGTGCCTGCCAAAGACCAAGCCAACTTTGAGAAGTTTTTGGAAGGCTTGGGTTACCCGTATGTGGACGAGAGTTCCAACCCTGTCTACAAGCTGTTTTTGCAGCAGTGATGGAAATTCAATTTCAAAGTGGCAGCTCTCTAATTCTTGTGCCCTTCTCATCGAATGTCATTAATGCGCCATCATTGAGTTTATTTTGGTGTTGATTCAATTCATTGATAAATGTGTTTATCAGCCCCAGAGAATTGATCTGCGTTGCTCGAATTTGAATCACACTTGGGCGATTAAGCTGTGTTTTTGCAAGTATTGAGCTGAAATCGAGGTCGTGGGTCACCACAACGAAGTCATTCGCTTTGGCGTAAGCCAAAATATCTGTATCAGGCGCATTAAATGCGCCTACTTCAGACCAATGAAGCGCTGAAAAACCGGATTCATTCAAGGCGGAAGCGAAACGTGGTGACAAATTCATGTCCACCAACAACTTCATGATTCAGGGAGTACAACTTCCTTGTCATCAACCAACCATGCTGCATATTGCAAAGACTGAAGAATGTCTTCACGCTCTAAATAGGGGAAATCATCCAAAATGTCTTGGTAGGTGTGTCCAGCGGAGACAAGATTTAGCAGCATGGACACCGTGACGCGCATACCTCGAACACAGGCTTTACCCCCCATGACATCAGCTGAATGTGTGATTCGATCAAATTGACGCATAAAAGCCCCCTTACAAGCCAGTTATTCTGACGGCTTTCAACAAAATGGCAAGTGACGCATTCCCCTTAAACCAGTGAATCAAGACCGCCTCTTGCTGTGCAGCAGTTGTATGTTCATCTCAGCAGACAAGGTGGAGGCGTAGAACTTCTCAATCATCTCCACCGAGGTTCGGGCGTTACGGGCAAGGGTGAGCAAATCGATATTGCCACCAAAAATTAAGCGGAAAGTGATGGCGGTGTGGCGCAAGCTGTAAAAACTGCGGTCAGCACCATGGGGCCCTTCTTTCAAACCCAATGAATTCATGATCCAGTTGAACAACCAGCCGATGGTATTCAAGGCCCGTAGACGGTTTTTTTCTTCAGGGAAAAACACATAGTCTTCGGGGCCGCCAAAGCCTAAAGCCGTGTGGTGTTTCAAAACCGTTTTGTAAACATTCACCGCTTGGGGCAGGCTAACCGTAGGCGCTTTGTGGCGCTTAATTTCTGGCGGTGTTAAGCGCAAGTAATTGAACTTGCCCGAGATGATTTCAATATGTTTATTCTTGAGTTGACGAATGTCGCCTGGCCGCAAAAACGTGTAGACCATAAAGCGTAAAAGCCAGTTCATCTCTAGCGGCATGCTGCGGTACATGGGCTTGATGTGAAAGCGTGTGTCAGGCTTGTCCCACACATAGATATGGTTTCGCAAGGTTTTGGATTGGCGCAGGATGGCGGCGTACTCGGTCACAGTGAAAGCACCGCGCGGTTTTTGTGTGACCTTCATTTTGGGGAACATTGGCATTTGCGCAATGATGTCTTTTTCCACCAAATAGCGCAGCACTTTGCGCAGCTGTGCGATGTAGCCGACGATGGTCGGTGTCGACAATTCTTTGTCTGACAAGAAGTCGATGAACTGCTGAATGCTGGACGTGTTGATGAGGCGTAAATCGGTGTTGAAAAAAAACTCTGCAATGTTGGTTTCTAGCCTCACTTTGGTCATGCGGTAGGTGCCTTCGGTGACCTCATTGCGCGAAACCTTGTGTTTTTCCTGCGCCAAGATGATGGAAATCACCTCTTGAATGCCGACAAAGCTTTGTCTTTGCAATGCAGTGCTTTTGGTGTCTTTTTCTGTGCTGTCTTGGGTGAAAGACGATGTGTTTAGATTGAATATTGCTTGTGCAGATGAAGCTTTGGAATTCACAAAAAATTCGGGTAGCCATTGGCATACAGCAGCGGACAAATTTGTGGCACTAACGGGGTGCGAGGCGCTTGCATACTTAACTGAATAGTTTACTTTTTCGGATTGCATGGTGTTTTTTCTCTGTGGAACAAAAAGCGTGTTCGGTCAAGAAATAGTAGCAGTAATGAATCAAAAAAGGTAAACAACCCTCGTTGCAGTAGCATCTTTGTTGTATTTAGGCACTAGTTTTGCTGATGCAACCTTGTACGGAAACATCGATCAAACCTATAACAGTACCAAAACCACCGAAGCCGGTGTTGTTACTAATCAACAAACTAATTTCAGCGCTTACCAAATGGGCCAAAGCTTCTTGGGTGTTAAAGGCGAAGAAGACCTTGGCAGCGGTTTAAAAGCCTCTTATTTGTACGCATTTGGTCTTTCCACAGACACTTCCGCCACACCTACCAACCGCCAGTCGTATGTCGGTTTAAGCGGTGGTTTTGGTGCATTACGCATTGGTAAACAATATTCCAACGCCTTCATGAACGCCATCAGTTCTGACCCTGCAGGCGCAACTGGCGGCGCTGGTGCTTTGTATTTGGCCGCATTGACTGGCTACAACGGCACAGAAGCTCCCTTGCGTCAAGACAAAGGCGTTCAATACGATTTGCCCAATTTCGTACCTGGACTGACCATCAGTCTGACCAAAGTGGTGGGTAATGCCAACTCTGCGGTAAATAATGCCGATGGTGACACCACAAACCTTGGAACAGATGGTGTCAAAACAGGTGACGGAAACGGTATCAGTATTGCCTACACATCGGGTGGCTTACGTGCTGGCTTCACTTCTGACACAGTGACCAATAAAGGAATTAATTTCGGAACACAAAACGCCGACAACGGTGATGGCACTGGCACCTCAGAAGCCAATACCTTGGTCGCAGCATCTTCTACTGACAAAAACAAACTTACCACTCTCGCTTTGAGCTATGACTTGGGCATGGCCAAGCCTTCCTACTCCAATGTCAAGATGAGCGTGGGCTCTCAATCTATCAAAGTTGATATGTTCGCTGTGAGCGTACCCTTGGGTGCTGCCACTGTCTTCATCTCTTCTTCTTCTGGCAAGATTGACTTGACTGGCAGCGAAAATGATGCAAAGGCTAAAGGCATGCAATACGGCGTGAACTATGGCTTGAGCAAACGCACTGTGGCTTACTGGCACGCTGGCAATCACACAATTACAGACAACACCACCGGCGTTTCTCAAAAAACCACCGGTTTCGGTATCGGTGTTCACCACAGCTTCTAATCTCATGCTGGCAAACTGTCAGCTCTAGATTAAGCAACTCCCAGAAACCCGCTGCCCCGAAGGCAGCGGGTTTTTTCATTGGTACAGGTTGAGCGAATAGGCGTTTTTCATTTTGGCCAAAGCCCTGTCAGCCAGTTTGTTTTGAGTGCGGGTGATTTCCAAAGGCTTGATATTGCCAATTTGTGTGATGCCGGTTAATTTGCTGTTGTTCGCCGCGATAAATTCAATACCTTTTGAAATATTGGCGCTGGTGTCCTTGATGTTCAGGTAAAACTCGGTGTCGTATTTTTGGAATATCGCTGCCAATTTTTGGCTTTGGTCCACATTGGCGGTGATGGTGGCACCCTTGATGGATTCGATACCCGCCAACAAACCCCTGTCCTCTAGCGCCTTGATGGCCATGTAATTGTTTGCCAGTGATTTAGAGTTGTCAGCCGCACCGGGGTTGGTGGCAATTTCAAACCGCCCATTGATGGACTTGCCCCACAGCTTGCTGTCATAGGGATCAATTCTTTGCAGGGTCCCTTCAGGGGTAGGGGTAATGTTGAGGGTTTTGATGTTGTCGTTGAGCTTGCGCAAAGCAGTCAAACTGCCATTCAGCGCGTCAAAACTGTCGCTGATCACCAAGGTATTGGTGGGCGTTCTGCTCAGCACATCGGAGAAACTTTTGGCTTGTGCAGCGGTCACCGTGAGCTGATCTGCAGGGGTGGTGGAGACGATGGACTTGATCTGCGGCGCCACATTGGTCAGCGCAGCCAAATTGGCCTTGATGTTGGCCGTGGTGTCAGCAATGGCAATCGTCAACTTACGGTTGTTTTTCAAGGCTGCTTGGGCCTGCGCCACGGTCATGGGCGTGGGTGGAGGCACGACTCTGACACCGGATGCACTTCTGACGGCATTGACTTGCATAAACACCTTTGTTTAGAAAACGGCTGCGGCAAAGTCTTGCCGCCTGTTAAGCACCATGAAAGTACAAGCAGTAAACATGCCATTTTTAAAGCGCTCTGGTGTAAGTTTTTGCTTCAGATGCTGCAGTTACACTTAATTTTTCTCTGTGAGGCGCAATACCGTGGCAAGCACTTTGGACGGCAAATTGGTGGTGGCGATTTCGTCTCGTGCCTTGTTCGACTTCGAGGAAGAAAACTTGGTGTTCGAGCAAAGCGATGACCGCGCCTACATGGATTTGCAGTTGCAGCGCTTGGAGACCCCAGCCAAACCGGGCGTGGCGTTTTCGCTGGTGAAAAAACTGCTCAGCTTCAACCAAGCGGATGCCTCAAGGGTTGAGGTGGTGATTTTGTCGCGCAACGACCCCGTCAGCGGTATGCGGGTGTTTCGTTCAGCACAGCACTACGGCTTGGACATACAGCGCGGCAGTTTCACCCGTGGCCAGCCACCATGGCGGTATCTGAAGCCGCTCAACGCCAATTTGTTTTTATCTACCCACCTGAGCGATGTTCGCGCAGCCTTGGACGCCGGTGTGCCTGCCGCACAGGTCTACCCCCCCTCGGCCCACGCCTCTGCAGCGCATCCGCACGAGGTACGCATCGCTTTTGACGGTGACGCGGTGTTGTTCAGCGACGAGGCCGAGCGGGTGTTCCAGTCGCAAGGCTTGAACGCTTTTCAGCAGCATGAAAAAGACAAAGCTTGGCAACCCTTGTCTGCTGGGCCATTCAAGCCACTCTTGGCAGCTTTGCACCGCTTGCAAACCGAGGGAACGCCGCACATGGGCATACGCACCGCGCTGGTGACGGCTCGCAGTGCGCCAGCACATGAACGCGCCATTCGCACCCTGATGCAATGGAATATTCAGGTGGATGAAGCCATGTTTTTGGGCGGATTGGCCAAGGGCGAGTTTTTGCGTGAATTTGAGCCTGATTTTTTCTTTGACGACCAAACCGGCCACATCGAATCTGCAGCGCGACACGTACCCGCTGGACATGTGGCCAGCGGAGTGCAAAATACGCACCCTTCTAATGAAAAAGACTAGATGAGCCTGTTCACCCCTGCGAGCTTGTTGTTTCGCAAAATTCGCACCCATTTGCGCCATGTTTGGCAGTTGTCCTTGCCTTATTTCCGCTCGGAAGAGCGCTGGAAAGCACGGTTTTTGCTGCTGGCCTGCATTGGCCTGAACTTAGGCATGGTCTATGTGCTGGTCTTGCTCAACGACTGGAACCGCGTTTTTTACGATGCCTTGCAAAACCGCGATGCCGATGTGTTTTGGCAGCAATTGCAAGTGTTTGGCATGTTGGCCACAGCTTTCATCGTGGTGGCGGTGTACCGCTTTTACCTGACGCAATTACTTGAAATTCGTTGGCGGGCTTGGATGACGCGTGACTTCATCCACCGCTGGAGCACGCAAAACATTTTTTACCAGCTCG
>JAIXYA010000098.1 GCA_027490485.1 Comamonadaceae bacterium | reverse complement strand
TTCTTCGTTCAGTTGTTTGCGGGTGACACCGGCTTGCACCGTGACGGTCAGGTCTGCGGCGTTGATGGAGAGCACCTTGTTCATGCGCCCCAGGTCGATGCTGATGCCGCCTTGCACCGCCAGCAAATGGCCTTCCAGCGAGGTGCCCACGCCAAACGGGATGATGGGCACCTGGTAGGCCGCCGCCATGCGCACGGTGTGCGCCACATCGTCGGTGGATTCGGCAAACACAACAGCAGCAGGTGGTGGCACGGTGGTGTAAGCGGATTCGTCACGGCCATGCTGCTCACGCACCACCAAGGCGGTGGAGCAACGGTCGCCAAAGTGGGCTTTGAGCGCATCGATCAACGCGGCAGGCACCTCGCGTTGGTTCACTTCAGGGATCAAATGTTGGGCGGCGGTGGGTGCATTCATAAAAGCTCTCCTAGTGCGTTTCGCATTCTATGTACTAAGCACCGGTGCTGCTGTCACCTAAGCACGGCTAGCGTGCGTCAAACCAGCCGTCAAGGCCACAAACCGATTTGGGCGCTCATGCGCAAAGACAAGGTGGTTTTTCCGCTCTCTTGAGGGATGGGCACGGGGGCTGCACCGTCTGCCATGGCGCGGGGCGCGGCCATGGCCATGCGCATGAGTGGCATGGACTGGCTTTGTTGGCTGAAATTGAGGCTTTTGATCTCATGCCGGCTGAACCCAAAGGCGCTGGTCAGGTCTTGGGCTTTGCGTTGAAAGTTGGCCGCCAAATCGCTGAGCAGCTTTTTTTCGGTCAAAGCCACTTTGGAAGCCGAGACACGGTAGCTGACCTGGTTGATTTGCATCACGTCGGTCAGCTCGGAGGCGAGTCGGCTCAAGGCGTTCAGGTTGGTGGAGGTCAACTCCAGCGAAGCTTGGGCGCTCCACAGCTTGGTTTTGCCATTCGGCCCCCATACCGGCGTGGTGTTGATTTGCCCGGTTTTGCGTTCAATGTCTGTGTGTTGTTTGCTGCGCTCTACCGCAGCAGTCAACTTGGCCAAAACTTCTTGGCTGATCTGAGTGGCATTGGAACCGTCTTTGCTGACCGACAAAACCACCAGCATCTCGTCGTTATCGACCTCCATGCTGGCCTCGGCGTCAAACTGCGTCAGCACTTCGCCACCATGGGCCAGCGACAAACCCAGCAAGGACGAACACACCAAGGATTTAAAAAAACGCATCTGAGCACCTTAAATAATTCTTAAGATTTCAATATTAACTCAGCATATTCTCCAAAACCACTACTTTATGGCGGGCAACGCAATCCCTGGGAAGATCTTGATGACAGCGCTGTCGTCTTCTTTGGCAAAACCGGCGGTGCTGGCTTGCATGAACATCTGATGCGCGGTGCTGGACAGCGGCAGCGGGAATTTGCTGGCGCGTGCCATGTCCAACACCAGCCCCAAATCTTTCACAAAAATATCCACCGCTGACAGCGGCGTGTAGTCGCCTGCCAGCACATGGGCCATGCGGTTCTCAAACATCCAGCTGTTGCCTGCACTGTGGGTGATGACTTCATACAAAGCGGCGGGGTCCACGCCTTCGCGCAAGCCCAGCGCCATGGCTTCAGCTGCCGCGGCGATATGCACACCCGCCAACAGTTGGTTGATGATCTTGACTTTGCTGCCGGCACCGGCGCTGTCACCCAGCTTGTAGACCTTGGCAGCCATCGCGTTCAATAAGGGCAGGGCCAGTGCATACGCGGCGGGTTTGCCGGCGGTCATCATGGTCATTTGGCCACTGGCAGCCTTGGCCGCACCGCCAGAGATGGGCGCATCCACATAGTGCAGACCCAAAGCCTCCAACCTGGCTTCCAGCGCCACTGACCAGTTGGGGTCCACGGTCGAGCACATTACAAAGACGCTGCCTTGGGCCAGATGGGCCGCCGCGCCTTGCGGGCCAAACAGCACCTCTTCGGTTTGCGCGGCATTCACCACCACGCTGACCAGCACTTGACACGACTTGGCTACCTCGGCGGGTGAAGCACAGGCCACACCGCCTTGGGCCGCAAACGCCTCGGCCACACCCGGGCGAGCGTCGCACACATAAACCTCGTAGCCCGCGCGGCGCAAACTGCCGGCCATGCCTTGGCCCATGGCCCCCAAACCGACCACGCCTACCTGTTTCACCGTTTGCATGTGCTGCTCCTGAAAACCCCAAGCGTAGCCGACATGTCCTGGTACTGAGAGAATGCGGGCAACCTCAGGAACAGCAAACATGTCAAATCGACTCACACAAATCGCCACACGCACCGGCGACGATGGCACCACCGGCTTGGGCGACAACCGTCGCGTCAGCAAAAACAGCTTGCGCGTGCATGCCATGGGCGAGGTGGATGAACTCAATTCGCACATCGGGGTTTTGTTGTGCGAAGACATGCCCGAAGCCTTGCGTAGCTTGCTGATCGAGGTGCAACACCAGTTGTTCAATTTGGGCGGCGAGCTGAGCATTCCGGGTTTTGAGTTGCTCAAAGCCGAGGCGGTGTTGGCTTTGGATGCCGCGCTTGCCGATCACAACGCGGCTTTGCCCAAGCTGCAAGAGTTCATCTTGCCCGCCGGTTCTCGGGCTGCTGCGTTGGCGCATGTGTGCCGCACCGTGGCGCGTCGTGCCGAGCGTGCGGTGGTGGCTTTGGGTGCCGAAGAAGCCTTGAACGACACGCCGCGCCAGTACCTCAACCGTTTATCCGACCTGATGTTTGTCTTGGCCCGTGTGCTCAACCGCATGAACGGCGGCGACGATGTGTATTGGAAAAGCCAGCGTTTGGCCGCTGCTGAAACCCCCTGAAAGCCCGACCATGTTGATTGAAATCAGTTTGCTGTTGGCCATGGCCAACCCCGCCTCTGCCGCCTGTACCCGAGCGGGGGGCACATTGACCTTTGTGCAAAGCGACAAAGGCGAGCAAGGCATGTGTACCTTGCCCTCCGGCGTGGTTTGTGACGAATGGGAATTTTTCAGGGGCGAGTGCCCAGCCATGAAAAAGCCCGAAGACAGCAAAGAAGCGCCCAAAGGCAAAAAGAGCAGCTCCTAGGCTTTAGCGCGGGGCCAACACCGACAAGGTCAGGCGTGATACGCAAGAGGTGCGACCTTGGTCGTCGGTCATGTCGATTTGCCACACCTGGGTGCTGCGCCCAATGTGTACCGGCCGCGCAATGCCATTCACCCAACCCTCGGCCACGCCTCGGATGTGGTTGGCATTGATGTCCAAGCCGACAATTCGGTGGCCGATGGGCGTGGAATAGTCTGCGCCACAGGAGCCCAGGGTCTCGGCCAGCATGACGCTAGACCCTCCGTGGATGACACCATAAGGTTGGACGGTGCGCTCATCGACAGGGATGCGTCCGCGTATGAAATCAGGACCAATTTCGATGAACTCAATGCCCAGTCGCTCAGCAGCGGTGGCAATGTGGGTGGTGGTCAGTATCTCGGTGCTGATGGGCTTGGTCCAAATTGCCATGACAATGCGCTTCTCATTCAAAACAAAGCCACATCTTAGTAGCCATGAACACCACTGCCAGCGCCTCGCCGCCCTTTGTCCCGCAAATGCGCCTGTACCAACAATGGTTGGCCGAGCATCGCCAGCTGCAGTTTGAGGATTACCAAGCCATGTGGCGTTGGTCGGTCACCCACTTGGAAGACTTTTGGCAGTCGGCATGGGACTACCTGCAACTGCAGTCGCCCACGCCGCACAGCTGTGTCTTGGAGCGCAACACCATGCCCGGCGCCAAATGGTTTGTCGGTGCGCAGGTGAACTATGCCCAACAGGTGCTGCGCCATGTTGACGCCGCCCACGCGGCTGGGATGCCCGCCATCATCAGCAGCAATGAGCGTGGACAGCGGCGGGAGATGTCGTGGCCTGAGCTGAAACGCCAAGTTGCCGCGCTTGCCTTGCATTTGCAGGCCCAAGGCCTGCAGCCCGGCGACCGCGTGGCTGCGTACTTGCCCAACATCCCTGAAACCATGGTGGCGTTTTTGGCAGTGACCAGCGTGGGCGGCATCTGGAGCGTGTGTGCGCCCGACATGGGCACCAACGCGGTACTCGACCGCTTCAAGCAAATCAGTCCCAAGGTGTTGATCGCCATCGATGGCGTCACCTACGGCGGCAAAGACCTAGAGCGCCACAGCGTGATCAGTGAATTACGCGCCGCCTTGCCAAGCGTCGAGCATTTGGTGGTCTACCGTAATTTGGGTGGTGTGCCTGTGCCTGACCACAGCAGCGACTGGGGCCAGATCATGCAGCGCAATGACGCCGCCACCCAAGCGTTTGAACCTTTGTGGATGCCGTTTAACCACCCGTTGTGGATTGTGTATTCCAGCGGCACCACCGGCTTGCCCAAGCCCTTGGTGCATGACCACGGCGGCACCATGCTCAACGGCATGGCGCATAAAAACCTGCACTACGACGTTGCCTGCAGCTACGAGCCCAACTCATGGGGCGAGAAGTTCCTGTGGTATTCCTCGACAGGCTGGGTCATGTGGAATGCGCAGCTCAGCGGGTTGCTCAGCGGCACCACTTGTGTGATTTACGACGGCAACCCTGGAGGCTCTAAAGACAAACCCGATTGGGGTGTGTTGTGGCGTTATGCCGCGCAAGAGGGCGTGACGTTTTTTGGTGGTGGCGCGGCCTACTTTGCCAACTGCATGAAAGCCGGTATCGATTTGTCCGCCATTGAAGGTTTGCATACCGTGCGGGCCTTGGGCACCACAGGATCGCCTTTGAGCGCCGAGGTGCAGCAATGGGGCACCACGCAGTTTCAAAAGGTGTATGCCAAAGCTGGTGTGAGTAAGCCCGATATTTGGTGGTGCAATATTTCCGGCGGCACCGATGCTGGCGCTTATGTGGGCGGTCTGCGCGACCTGCCCATGGTGGCTGGTGAAATGCAATGCCGTTTGTTGGGCGTGAGTGTTGAGGCGTGGAATGAGCAAGGCCAGCCCGTGATTGACGAGGTGGGCGAGTTGGTTGTGACCCAGCCCCTGCCGTGCATGCCGCCCTTCTTTTGGGGTGACACCGAGAACCAGCGCTATTTGGGCAGCTACTTTGACACCTATCCGCCTGGCGTGGGCCGCCAACCCGGTGGTGGCAACCTTGGCGAGGAGGCGGGTGCGGTGTGGCGGCACGGCGACTGGCTCAAGATCACGCCCGAAGGCCGCGCCATCATTTACGGCCGCAGCGACGCCACTATTAACCGCCACGGTTTGCGCATGGGCACCAGCGAGCTGTACAGCGCGGTTGAAGCCCTGCCCGAGGTGATGGACAGCATGGTGGTGGACTTGGAGTATTTGGGCAAAGACAGTTACATGCCGCTGTTCGTGGTGCTGCGCGAAGGCGTGACCTTGGACGACGCTTTGCGCAAGCGCTTGAGCGGCGCGATACGCACGGCGCTCAGCCCCCGCTTTGTGCCGGACGAGATGTTCCAAGTGGCGGAAATCCCCCGCACCTTGTCTGGCAAAAAACAAGAACTGCCCATCAAAAAACTGATGCTGGGTCAACCGCTAGAAAAAGTACTGAACAAAGACGCCATGGCCAACCCTGGTTGCTTGGATTGGTATGTGGAGATGGCGAAGCGGCACTTGGCGCGCACTTGACGGTCCTGGCGAGTAGCCGTCATTGCCATAGTCCGTCATTGCGAGGAGCCGTCATTGCGAGGAGCGTAGCGACGAAGCAAACAGACGAAGCAAACAGACGAAGCAAACAGCCGAAGCAATCTCCGCCAAGCCACCCCTGCCCGCTCGGCCGCCTCTCACCATCGCTTCGCGAAGAAGTTCGAGGCTATCCCGAGCGAACTGGGGCGGCTTCATCGATTGCTTGGTCTCAATACAACGGGTATTGTTAATTGCTAACGCATCTTTGCAATGGCCCATCCTGTTTCGAACCTAGATCATCTTTCGAAAACACACATTTCCGAATAAATCAACGCCACCAAAGAGCTGCGACATGTCAACTTGGGCGGCCGCGAACTTCTTCGCGCAGCGATGGTGAGCGGCGCACGAGTCGGCATGGCGCGGCCCTTAGAGTTTTTGCGTGGGGAGATTGCTTCGCTTTGCTCGCAATGACGAGTCAAGGATTAACATTGCCAGTTATTCGCACAGCAGCCAAACGGAGCATTCATGGCCAAGACCGCCTTTCACTGGGACGACCCCTTTTTATTGCAGCAGCAGCTCACCGAAGACGAGCGCATGATCGAAGAGGCAGCCCGTGCCTACTGCCAAGACAAACTCCTGCCCCGCGTCACCGAAGCCTTTCGCCATGAAAAAACCGATGTCGCCATTTTTCGCGAGATGGGCGAACTCGGTTTGCTGGGTCCCACCATCCCCACCGAATACGGCGGCCCGGGCCTGAGCTACGTGGCTTATGGCCTGATCGCCCGTGAGGTCGATTCGGACGCCGACTACCCCGATGCCGATCTC
>JAIXYA010000084.1 GCA_027490485.1 Comamonadaceae bacterium | reverse complement strand
TTGGCGAATGCGCAAATCAATGCCGACCAAGTGCAATACCTCAATGCCCACGGCACCTCCACACCGTTGGGCGACATCAACGAAACCCAAGCCATCAAGGCGGCTTTTGGCGACCACGCCAAGTCTTTGGTGGTGAGTTCCACCAAGTCCATGACCGGCCATTTGTTGGGTGGTGCCGGTGGCATTGAAAGCGTGTTCACTGTTTTGTCGCTGTATGACCAAAAAGCGCCGCCCACCATCAATTTGCACAACCCTGACCCTGAATGCGATTTGGACTATTGCGCCAACACAGCTCGGGACATGAAAATGGACGTCGCTGTCAAAAATAATTTCGGTTTTGGTGGAACCAACGGCACTTTGGTGTTCAAGCGCCTTTAAAAACGCGAGATTGCCCCGATTTTGCTGAGGTGATGCCAGTGCCTGATCACAGACGCTGAATTTTTCTACTACAACCACCCTTCTAAGGTTTTGGAGCTAAACATGATGTTGAGCAAATTCAATGACAAGCGCATGGGCCTTTGGCTGGGCGTTTTAAGCCTGACCGCGGTGCTGTGGAGTGCACCTGCCGTGCTGCCTTTGCAATCGGCTTGGGCGCAGTCCAGTGGTGCGGGTCGCACCCTGCCTGATTTCACCGATTTGGTCGAAACTGTTGGTCCTTCCGTGGTCAATATTCGAACCATCGACAAAGTAGCGGTTAACCCAGCTGCCGGTGCTAACCCCAACAACGGTGGCCCCAACAGCGGCAGCCCCAGCGACGAGGAATTGCAAGAACTGTTTCGCCGCTTTTTTGGCATGCCGCCTCCCGGCAGACCTGGCGCACCCGGTCAGCCTCGCCAACCCAATCGCCCTCAGCAACAACAGCCTGAAGAGCAACCTCGCGGTGTCGGCTCGGGCTTTATTTTGACCAACGATGGCTTCATCATGACCAACGCCCATGTGGTCGATGGTGCAGACCAAGTGATCGTCACCCTCACCGACAAGCGTGAATTCACCGCCCGTATTGTGGGCGCCGACAAACGTACCGATGTGGCCGTGGTTAAGATCGAAGCCACGGGTTTACCACCAGTGAAAATTGGCGACCCCAACCGCCTCAAAGTGGGCGAATGGGTCATGGCGATTGGCTCACCCTTTGGCTTGGAGAACACCGTCACCGCTGGTATCGTCAGTGCCAAAGGCCGAGACACGGGGGACTACCTGCCGTTTATTCAAACTGATGTCGCCATCAACCCTGGTAACTCGGGTGGCCCGCTGATCAATATGCGCGGCGAAGTGGTGGGCATCAACAGCCAAATCTATTCCCGCTCAGGTGGCTTCATGGGCATTTCCTTCTCTATCCCCATCGATGAGGCCGTGCAGGTCAGCACCCAGCTTCGCGCCTCAGGTCGTGTGCAACGCGGCCGCTTGGGTGTGGGCATTGGCGATGTGAGCAAAGATGTGGCTGAGTCCCTGGGACTTGGCAAGCCACAAGGTGCTTTGGTTAGCAATGTCGAGGCGGGCTCGCCTGCAGACAAAGCTGGCCTGGAGGCTGGCGACATCATTTTGAAATTTGACGGGAAAAAGATAGAAAAATCTTCTGATCTGCCCCGCGCTGTAGGTGGCACCAAACCCGGTACATCCAGCACCGTGACCGTGTTCAGGCGTGGCACCACCAAGGACTACCCCATCATGGTGGGTGAGTTTGAAGCGGATAAAACCGCACAAAGCAAGCCAGCCCCTGAAAAGGCTGCTGCCCCCAATGCGACCCAACTTTTAGGGCTGACCGTCAGTGATTTGACCGATGCCTTGAAAAGAGAACTCAACCTCAAAGGCGGTGTTCGTGTAGACGCCGTGGCTGACCCCGCTATGAAGGCTGGCATTCGTGAGGGGGACGTGGTGGTGCAGGTCGCCAATACCGAGGTGGCTGATGTGAAAGCTTTTACCCAAGTACTCTCGCGCATTGACAAAAGCAAGCCCATCAATGTGTTGCTGCGCCGCGGAGAGTGGGCGCAATACACTGTGATCCGTCCGCGTTGATGTATTTGAATACAAAGGAATTCATATCAACGGTTTTTGACGGATTCATCCAACGATTCGAAAATATTTTTCTGTTTTTAAGCTTGTGACCAGCCCGTCTTGTTTAAACATAAAATTGTCTAAAGAATTGATTCTAAAAATCCAAATCGATATAAAAAGACGGTAATTCACCACCATGCGAGATTCACAAGACTTTCCCCCCAACGTTCCACAGCTCACCCACAAGTTGTTCTGTTGTTTTTGTGTTGATTCTGTGGATAAGTTGTGAATAAATTCTGTGTGGTGGGGTCACAACGGTGGTTTGAGGGACTTGTAAGGGCTTTGGGCAACCGCCTTTTTCCCTACAATGAATTCCCAACTATCGCAGTTGCCATAGATTGTTGGTTCCGGGCGCGTCATAACCTGACGCGCCCTTTTTTATGCTTTTCTTCTCTGTAAATTCAAATACTTAACTGCTTGCCTTGATGAACCACATCAGAAATTTTTCCATCATTGCGCACATTGACCATGGCAAATCTACACTGGCAGACCGCTTGATTCAGCGCTGCGGCGGCTTGAGTGACAGAGAGATGGAGGCGCAGGTGCTCGACTCAATGGACATTGAGAAAGAGCGGGGGATAACCATCAAGGCGCAGACCGCTTCGCTGCGCTACAAAGCGAAAAACGGCGAAACATACAACCTCAATTTGATCGATACGCCAGGGCATGTGGACTTTTCTTATGAGGTCAGCCGCTCTTTGTCGGCGTGTGAAGGCGCATTGTTGGTGGTGGACGCCAGCCAAGGCGTGGAAGCGCAGACGGTGGCCAACTGTTACACCGCCCTCGACCTCGGTGTCGAGGTGGTGCCTGTGCTCAACAAGATGGACTTGGCTTCAGCCGATCCCGACAACGCCAAAACCGAAATCGAAGACGTGATCGGCATTGACGCGACAGACGCGATTCCCTGTTCGGCCAAAACCGGCATGGGCGTGGATGAAATCTTGGAGGCGGTGGTCGCCAAAATTCCCCCACCACGCGGCAACCCTGACGGGCCTCTTCGCGCCATGATCGTCGACAGCTGGTTCGACACCTATGTGGGCGTGGTCATGTTGGTGCGGGTGGTCGATGGCCGCTTGGCCAAGGGCGAGCGCTTCAAGATGATGGCCACCAACGCGGTCTACAACGCCGACAACCTGGGCGTCTTCACCCCCGCCAACGAGAAACGTGAGTCTTTGGAAGCTGGCGAGGTGGGTTACATCATCGCTGGCATCAAAGAGTTGCAAGCCGCTAAGGTGGGCGACACCATCACCTTGGAAAAGAAACTGCCCAACAACCTCGGGCCTGCTGAAGAGGCCTTGCCGGGCTTCAAGGAAATCCAGCCGCAGGTGTTTGCAGGCCTTTACCCGACCGAAGCCAACCAGTACGACGCTTTGCGCGACGCTTTGGAAAAGCTCAAGCTCAACGACTCGTCCCTGCGCTACGAGCCCGAGGTGTCGCAGGCTTTAGGTTTCGGCTTTCGTTGCGGTTTTTTGGGCTTGCTGCACATGGAAATCGTGCAAGAGCGTTTGGAGCGTGAATTCGACCAAGACCTGATCACCACTGCGCCTAGCGTGGTCTACGAGGTGCTGCGGGCCGATGGCGAGGTCATCATGGTGGAGAACCCCTCCAAGATGCCAGAGGCCAGCAAGATGGAGGAAATCCGCGAGCCCATCGTCACGGTGCATTTGTATATGCCGCAAGACTATGTGGGCGCGGTCATGACCCTGGCCAACCAAAAGCGCGGGGTGCAGCTGAACATGGCCTACCACGGTCGCCAGGTGATGCTCACCTATGAAATGCCTTTGGGCGAAATTGTTCTGGACTTCTTTGACAAGCTCAAAAGTGTCAGCCGAGGCTATGCCTCTATGGACTACGAGTTCAAGGAGTACCGTGCTGCTGACGTGGTGAAGG
>JAIXYA010000053.1 GCA_027490485.1 Comamonadaceae bacterium | reverse complement strand
TCAAATAACTGATGTCTGTATAAAGTCTTGCTGTTCGAGCGTTGTAATTTCCGGTCGACAGATGGGCATAGCGAATAAGCCGATTGCCCTCCTTGCGGGTCACCAAAAGCATTTTGGCGTGTGTTTTGAGCCCAACCACGCCATAGACCACCTGCGCTCCAATTGACTCCAGTCTCTCTGCCCAGTTGATATTTGCCTCTTCATCAAAACGAGCCTTGATCTCAACCACCGCAGTCACTTCTTTGCCTCGGCGAACAGCCTCACGCAGCAGGTCCATCAACTCTGAGTCAATGCCTGTTCGATAGACGGTTTGTTTGATAGCCAATACCTTCGGGTCATTCACTGCTTGACGCAAAAAATCCAAGACGCCTGAAAAACTTTCAAAAGGCTGGTGAATCAGTACATCCTCTATCTTGAGTTTGGCAAAAATAGATTCCTCTTTGTTCAGTTGATGAGGATATAACCCCTGATGGGGTTTGAAAAGCAAATCGGGCTTATCGACCAAGTCAATGATTTGACTGAGCCGAACAAGATTGACAGGGCCATGCACGCGATACAGCGCATTGGGTGGAAGCTTGAATTGATGCATCAAAAAATCAGCCAAATAATCCGAGCAACCAGACGACACTTCCAAGCGCACTGCAAGACCAAACTGTCGGTGCTCTAAGCCATGCCGAAGTGCCGTACGCAGATTTGTGACATCTTCCTCATCAACCAGAAGTTCGGAGTCACGGGTCACACGAAACTGGGAAAAATGCCCCACCACGCGGTCGGGGAATAAATCCGTTAAGTGAGAACGAATCACACTGGACAGTGTCACCAACAGGGTGGTTGAGGAGCCATTCAATTTGGCTGGCAACTTGATGACCCTGGGCAGAGATCTAGGCACCTTCACGATGGCGATTTCGTTTTCTCGTCCAAACGCATCTTTGCCAGAAAGTTTCACAATGAAATTAAGTGATTTGTTGGCGACCAAGGGGAAGGGATGCGCAGGGTCCAAACCAACGGGGGTTAAAAGCGGTTTGACCTCACGATCAAAGTATTCCTTGACCCATTTTCTTTGGGCTGTGTTTCTTTCGCTATGTGTAAGAAGGTGTATGCCATTGGCTTCAAACGCCGGGATTAATTCTTCGTTAAAAACATGGTATTGCTCATCCACCAACTCATGTGCCGAGGAGGATATTTGTTTGTAGGTGTCTTCTGTATAAGAAGATTTGCCTGTCTTTTTATCAAGGCCATGAAGATGAAGCGCAACTCTGACTTCAAAAAATTCATCAAGATTGGATGAAACGATGCACAGATAGCGTAATCTTTCTAGCAAAGGAACATTTTTTCGCTTTGCCCAGTCCAACACCCTTGAATTAAACAGCAGGGTACTCTCATCGCGATCAATAAAATCTTTCATATTGCCTTTGTAAAAAGGTTCGCTGTGACTTTAGAAATTTTGAATATTAGATTCATTCGATATTTCTAAATTGTGACAGGGGTTCTGCCAAATAGGAAGCGTATTTAACTGAAAGTTCTTCTTCTCTGGCTTCCACCATGATGCGCAAAAGAGGCTCAGTTCCGCTTTCACGAATCAGTACCCTGCCATTTGCACCTAACTCTTTTTCAACACTTTTTATCCTTGACTGAAACTCGGCATGGGTCCGCCAATCGAGGTTAGAAGGAATAGAAATATTGAGCAAACACTGCGGGAATAAAGGTACGGCCTGTAACAATTGGTCGAGGGTTGAATTCATCCTCAAACAGGCCTGCAAAACTTGCAGGGCACTGATCAAGCCATCTCCCGTTGAATGCTTGTCCAACATCAGCAAATGGCCTGAGCCCTCTCCACCCAATACCCATCCTTGAGAAATCAATTCTTCAAGGACATATCTGTCACCGACCTTGGAACGTAAGAAATTGATATTTAACTTTAGCAAACCTTCTTCAATGGCTTTGTTTGTCATCAAAGTACCGACAACACCTGGCACCTTTTCGCCTTGGGTGATGCGATCCAGTGTCAACACATACAAAAGTTGGTCGCCGTTATAGAGATGGCCTTTGTCGTCTACCCATTGCAACCTGTCAGCATCTCCATCCAGCGCAATGCCAAAGTCTGCGCGATAGGAAATCACGGCCTGCACCAATGCTTCGGGGTGGGTAGCACCAACGTCGTGATTGATATTGACACCATTGGGCATACAGCCAAGTGTTATCACCTCCGCACCTAATTCTTCAAAAATTTTAGGTGCTACCAAATAGGCTGCGCCATGGGCTGCATCGACGACAATTTTTTTGCCCTTCAGGGTTAATTGGTTATCAAAAGTACTTTTGCAAAACTCAATGTAGCGCCCTGCTGCATCGTCGAGCCTCTTGGCTTTCCCCAGATTTATAGACTCCACCCATTGAGGTTCTTGATTTAAAGCTTCCTCTACAGCCAACTCCCAAGCGTCATCCAACTTAGCACCTGCAGCAGAAAAAAACTTCACTCCGTTGTCAGCAAAAGGGTTGTGTGAAGCGCTGATGACTACGCCCAAAGAGGCTCTGAGCGCTCTTGTGAGATAAGCAACGCCAGGTGTGGGAATGGGCCCCAGTAACACGACATCCACGCCTGCTGAATTGAACCCAGCCTCGAGAGCTGACTCCAGCATATAGCCAGATATCCTGGTGTCCTTTCCAATCAACACCTGAGGACGTGGATCGCTGCGCTTCAAAACTTGACCCACAGCATGAGCCAAGCGAAGCATGAAGTCTGGCGTGATGGGAAATTGACCTACTGTTCCACGTATGCCATCAGTACCAAAGTAGAGTCTTTTCATAAGGAAATAATTTTTTTGAAATCAGTCAATATTGTCGCAAATACCAGCTTCTGCCTTCCAGACAGACAAAGCGGCAACCGTTTTAGCGACCGCATGAACTCGCAAAATTCTTGCTCCGCGCTCTACCGCGAGTACTGCTGCCACCACGCTTGGTACCAATCTTTGGTCTACAGGGAGGCCACTGACCGCGCCCAGAGACGATTTATTGGACCAACCCACCATCAAGGGGTGTCCAAAATGCAGCAACTGGGACTGCTTGCGCAAAATTTCAAAATTCTGCTCAACAGTTTTACCAAATCCAATACCAGGGTCGAGCACAACGCGGCTTTGATCAATCCCTGCTTCATCTATCAATGCAAGTTGTGTTTGAAAAAAAACGCTCAGCTCATCCATCACATTGCCGACCATCGGACGTAACTGCATGGTTGCAGGCTCACCGTGCATATGCATCATGCAAAGTCCACATCGACTTGACGCCACAGCCTCCAAAGCGCCTTTTTGGCGAAAAGCCCAGACATCATTCACGATATCCACACCTAAATCCAAAGCTTTTTGCATGGTTTGCGGATGGTAGGTGTCCACTGATACAGGAATATCCCATTTCACCACTTGCCTCAAAACAGGCCCAATGCGTTGCCACTCTTCATCAGCGCTCAATGATGCAGCGCCTGGTCGAGTGGACTCACCGCCGACATCCAAAATATCGGCACCCTCCTCGACCAAAGTTTCAGCATGGCTAATCGCATCAGCGCTACTGGCATGAAGCCCTCCATCTGAAAATGAATCAGGGGTGACATTGACAATGCCCATCACAAGCGGATGCGACACATCCAATTCAAATCGCGTGGTTTCCCACAAAGCAACATGGGGCCGAAGCCCCATGTTAATTTTGGATTCACTCGCGGCCATTAGGCAGCTGTAGGTGACGGGTTGGGTTGAACGGCAGGTGTTCCACCACTTCCATCGCCAGAAGATGGCGTACGGGGAGTCCAGTCCTTGGGGGGACGAGGAGGACGGCCAGCCATGATGTCGTCCAGCTGATCGCTGTCAATGGTTTCCCATTCGAGCAGAGCCTTGGCCATGGCGTGCATCTTGTCTGAGTTATCTTCAATCAAACGACGCGCAAGTGAGTATTGTTCATCAATGATGCGGCGAACTTCTGCGTCCACCTTTTGCATGGTGGACTCACTCATATTGGTCGTTTTGGTCACTGACCGACCTAAAAACACTTCACCTTCGTTTTCAGCATAAACCATGGGACCTAATGCCTCGGTCATGCCATAACGCATGACCATGTCGCGGGCAATTTGGGTTGCTCGCTCGAAGTCGTTTGAGGCGCCCGTGGTCATTTGGTTCATGAAAACTTCTTCAGCAATACGCCCACCAAACAACATGCTGATTTGACTCAACATATAGGTACGGTCATAGCTGTAGCGGTCTGCCTCGGGAAGGCTCATGGTGACACCAAGGGCTCTTCCGCGGGGAATGACAGTAACTTTGTGTACTGGATCACACTTGGGCAAAAGCTTGCCAATCAAAGCGTGTCCTGACTCATGGTAGGCCGTATTACGGCGCTCTTCTTCCGGCATAACCATGCTTCTGCGCTCGGGGCCCATCAAGATTTTGTCTTTGGCTTTTTCAAAATCTTGCATTTCGACCACACGAGCATTTCGACGGGCCGCCATCAATGCTGCCTCATTGGTCAAATTAGCTAAATCAGCACCACTCATGCCTGGAGTTCCACGTGCAATGACGCTGGGAGAAACATCTTGACCAACAGGGATCTTGCGCATGTGCACATTGAGAATTTGCTCACGGCCCCGGATGTCTGGCAAGGTCACATAGACCTGGCGGTCAAAACGGCCTGGGCGCAACAAGGCGGCGTCCAAGATGTCAGGGCGGTTGGTGGCTGCCACCACGATCACACCCAAGTTGGTTTCAAAGCCGTCCATCTCGACCAGCATTTGGTTCAGGGTTTGCTCGCGCTCGTCATTGCCACCGCCCAAACCAGCGCCGCGTTGGCGACCGACCGCGTCAATTTCATCGATGAAGATGATGCAAGGCGCGTTTTTCTTGGCGTTTTCGAACATGTCGCGCACACGGGCCGCACCCACGCCAACAAACATCTCCACGAAATCAGAGCCTGAAATGCTGAAAAAAGGCACTTTGGCCTCGCCGGCAATGCCCTTGGCCAACAAGGTTTTACCGGTTCCAGGAGGCCCGACCAGCAACAAGCCACGGGGAATACGACCGCCCAGTTTTTGGAATTTTTGCGGGTCTTTCAAGAAGTCGACCACCTCTTTGACTTCTTCTTTGGCCTCGTCGCAGCCGGCCACATCAGCAAAAGTGACAGTGTTGTTGTTCTCATCGAGCATGCGCGCCTTGCTTTTTCCAAAGCTGAAAGCGCCGCCCTTACCACCGCCTTGCATTTGACGCATGAAATAAACCCAGACACCAATGAGCAGCAGCATCGGGCCCCAGCTGACCAGCAAGGTCATGAGCAAGGAGCCTTCTTCGCGAGGTTTGACATCAAACTTGACATTGTTGGAGATCAGATCGCCGACCAAGCCGCGATCAAGGTAAGTGGCATTGGTGCGAACCTTGCGATCATCGGTGGTTGTCGCGATGATTTCTGTGCCGCCCTGCCCCTCTTGGATGGTTGCCGACTTGATACGCTTGGCTCGAACCTCATCCAAGAAATCCGAATAGGCCAAATAACCGTTACCAGCGGCACCTCGGGTGTCGAATTGCTTGAAGACTGTAAAAAGTACCAAGGCAATCACTAACCAAACGGCCACTTTAGAAAACCAGGGGTTGTTCAATGCAGACTCCAGTCAAAGCAAAATAAGAGATTACAAATAGCTAGCGATCATTTTAGGCTTTTCAAGCTTGAAAGATACTTTTGTGTGTTTTCTGCCATATAAATGGTACGGTTTTAGACTTGAATGCTCACTTGAGACCAATTCCAACTATAAAGTTCTCAGAAGAGTTGCTTCTACTTGCCTTTGGCTTGATGGGTTTGACAACCTTGAAGGTGTCTTTGAAGAGTTTAACCAACTGAGAATAGCCGCTTCCATGAAAAACTTTAACGACAAGCGCACCTTGTGGGCTTAGGTGGGAAACGGCAAACTCCACCGCCAACTCCACCAAATGTGCCATCCTCGCAGCATCAGCAGACTCGATGCCGGATAAATTGGGGGCCATGTCTGAAATAACCGTATTCACACTGCGCCCAGCCAGGAGATCGATGAGTTGAGTTGTAACTTCAGGCTCGCGAAAATCCCCTTGCAAAAAATGTACGCCCTCTATGGCCGCCATAGGCAGAATATCCAACGCAATGAGGGTTCCATCCAACTCACCTACAGCCGCCCCCTGGGGCGCCATGCAACGGCGCGTGTATTGACTCCATGCCCCAGGAGCACTGCCAAGGTCGACAACAACCATGCCAGGGCGAATCAGGTTCAGGGTTTCGTTAATTTCTTTGAGCTTGTAAGCGGCTCTGGCACGATAGCCTTCTTTTTGCGCAAGCTTGACATAGGGGTCATTCACATGGTCGTTTAACCATGATTTATTGACTTTCTTGCTTTGCGTTTTGACTTTCAAACATGCTTCCTTGTACTGAGAAGATAATACCCGCTATGGCCTCAATAAAACTCACACCTGTTCAAAGAAAAACGCACCGCGCTTTAGCCCATCACCTCGACCCTGTTGTGATGATTGGCAACGATGGCCTTACCTCTGCTGTCGTTAAAGAAACTGACCTGGCCTTGTCGGCGCATGGACTCATCAAAATCAGAGTGCTTGGCGACGATAGGCAAACGAGAGAAGTCATTTTTCAAGCGCTGGCCGATCAACTCCATGCTGCGCCCATTCAACATATTGGAAAGTTATTGGTACTTTGGCGGCCACAGGTTGAAAAAGAAAAACCTGTTAACGAAGAACGGCAAGCCGGTCCGAGAGAGTTCAAAGTTCTGAAATACAGCAAGCGGGGCGGTCAACGACCCGAAATGAAACGAGTGACGGTTTTAGGCAATGAAAGACTGACCGCAGGTGGGCAAATCAAACGCGCAAAACCCAAAATCAAGTCCATCAAAAAAAGTGCTCAGGGTTAGCCTGTCGTCTATCAAAGGTAGGACACTTTGACGATTTCATAACCCTTGACACCACCTGGGGCTTCTACTTTCGCAATATCGCCCTCCTCTTTACCAATGAGCGCTCTTGCAATGGGACTGCTGATATTGATCAGGCCAAGCTTTAAGTCGGCTTCGTCCTCTCCCACGATTTGGTAAGTGACCACATCGCCAGATGTTTCTTCTTCAAGTTCAACAGTTGCACCAAAGACAACGCGCCCACCAGCATCAACCGCAGAAGGATCGATGATTTGGGCTATTGAGAGTTTGCTCTCAATCTCTTGAATCCGGCCTTCAATAAAACCTTGCCTGTCTTTGGCGGCATCATATTCAGCGTTTTCACTCAAGTCCCCTTGGGCCCTGGCCTCGGCAATCGCATTGATCACCCAAGGACGATCAACTGTTTTGAGAGTGTGCAACTCCTGCTTGAGTTTTTCTGCACCGCGTTTAGTGATAGGTATCGTTGCCATGGCGTATCCAAATAAAAATCACGCCACCAATTGGGCGTGCAATTCCTGAAGAGAGTAGACATCTAAATTGTCAAGGTACTTCATTCCTTCTACAGCCGCTTGTGCACCAGCAATCGTTGTGAAAGTAGTCACCCTTGCAAGAAGTGAAGAAATGCGAATTTGACGTGAATCGGCGATCGCGTTACGACGTTCTTCTACCGTATTGATGACCAAGGCAATCTCATTGTTTTTCAGCATATCAACCACATGCGGACGACCTTCAGTGACCTTATTTACCTGTACCACTTTGAGACCCGCTGCGCTGATGGCGGCAGCTGTACCCTTGGTAGCCACCAACTCAAAACCGTAGTCGATTAGCGCTTTAGCAATCAAAACGGCTCTGTCTTTATCGCTGTTCTTGACTGTCAAAAACACCTTGCGAACAAGGTCAGTGGGTCGAGGTAATTTTGTTCCCGCCCCCAATTGGCTCTTTACAAAAGCTTCGCCAAAGGTTTTACCAACACCCATGACTTCCCCCGTTGATTTCATCTCAGGGCCCAAAATCGTATCAACGCCAGGGAATTTAACGAAGGGGAATACCGCCTCTTTGACGCTGAAATACGGCGGAATGACTTCTTTTCCAATTCCTTGGGCTTGCAGAG
>JAIXYA010000292.1 GCA_027490485.1 Comamonadaceae bacterium | reverse complement strand
TGGTCACACCGTGCGTTCCACTTACACCCAAGGCGGTGGCGTCCCCCATTTGGTGGCAATTCACCAAGACAAAAGCGGTAAAGCCCGTGATTTGGCTCTCAGCTATGCCATGGCCAACGGTGGCGGCAAAGCCGGCATCATCGAAACCAATTTCCGTGAAGAAACCGAAACAGACTTGTTTGGCGAGCAAACCGTGTTGTGCGGCGGCGCTGTAGAGGTGACCAAGAGGGGTTACGCGAATTTGGTTGAAGCCGGTTATGCCCCTGAGATGGCCTATTTTGAATGCCTGCACGAATTGAAATTGATCGTTGACCTTATTTATGAAGGCGGTATTGCCAACATGAATTACTCCATCTCCAACAATGCAGAGTACGGCGAATATGTCACCGGCCCTGAAGTGATCAACGAAGAATCCCGTGTCGCCATGCGTAACGCTTTAAAGCGTATTCAAACCGGTGAGTACGCCAAGATGTTCATTTTGGAAGGCCGAACTGGCTACCCCAGCATGACAGCGCGTCGACGTTTGACTGCGGACCACTCCATTGAAGTTGTGGGCGCTCAACTGCGCGCAATGATGCCTTGGATTGCCAAAAACAAACTGGTCGATCAGACCCGTAACTGATGAACCACTACCCGCATCCCATTCTGGCGCGTGAAGGATGGCCGTTCATAGGCTTGGCCGTTGTGCTAAGTCTGTTGGCGACCATGCTTTGGGGTGGTGTTGCAGCCATTCCCTTCTACATTGTGTTGGTGTTTGTGCTGCAGTTTTTTCGCGATCCACCGCGTCCTGTGCCTGAGCTTGCTAACGCAGTGCTCTCTCCTGCGGATGGCCGTATTGTCAAGATTGAAAAAGTTCGTGACCCCTATGCTGACCGAGACGCTTTGCTCATCAGCGTGTTCATGAACGTGTTCAATGTCCACAGCAACCGTGCCAGTGTCGATGGTGTTGTTCGCGCTGTTCAATATTTCCCTGGCCTGTTTGTGAACGCTGATCTTGACAAGGCATCATCGGAAAATGAGCGTAATGCGGTTGTGATTGATGCCACCGTGAATGGGCAACAGCATGTGGTTACCTTGGTTCAGGTTGCGGGATTGATCGCCAGGCGTATTCTTTGCTATGTGCATCCTGCTGATGTGCTGGCCAAAGGCGAACGCTATGGTTTCATTCGTTTTGGCTCTCGTGTGGATGTGTATTTGCCTCTGAGTGCCATTCCCCAAGTGGCGCCTGGTGACAAAGTCAGCGCCACCACCACCGTGCTTGCAATCCTTTAACGCCATGGCCATGCCAGATTCAGAAGACCTCAACGACGAACAGCCTCGCAGCCGCTTGCGAAAGGGCATTTACGTATTGCCCAATCTCTTCACCTTGGCTGCTTTGTTTGGCGGTTTTTATGCCATTGTGATGGCCATGAACAATCGCTTTGAGGCGTCTGCCATAGCTATTTTTTGTTCAATCGTGTTGGACAGCTTGGACGGTCGGGTTGCGCGCATGACCAACACCCAAACTGAATTCGGAGCACAAATGGACTCCTTAGCAGATATGGTGTCCTTTGGTGCTGCGCCTGCCCTCATCACTTACGAGTGGGCGTTGAAGGACTTGGGTCGTTGGGGTTGGTTTGCGGCCTTTGTCTATTGCGCCTGCGCTGCGCTGCGCTTGGCTCGCTTCAATGTGAACACCACGGCGGTTGATAAGCGGTTCTTTCAAGGCTTGCCTTCCCCAGCGGCGGCAGCTTTGGTGATGGGTTTTATTTGGTTGATGACCGATCTTGATTTTGCACCTTCAGATAACCGGTGGCTGATGTTTGTGTTGTGTCTTTATGCTGGTTTGACCATGGTCAGCAATGTCCCTTTCTACAGCTTCAAAGATTTCCAGATGCGCAAAAGCGTCCCCTTTGCCGTCATCGTATCCATTGCGCTGGTCATCGCCTTGATCAACATCCACCCGCCCACAGTGCTTTTCAGTTTGTTTCTTTTCTATGGGACCAGCGGCTATGTGGTGTATGCATGGCGTAAGTACAAAGGTCTGCCTACCAGTGTCATCAGCACCTCGACAGACGAGCCGGATGAAAAAGGCTTGCACTGAGCCGTCAATACCTTGCAGTGTTGCTCCACAAGCCTGTGATACATTCGGATTATGAAATTTGCACTTCTACTACTGCTTCAAAGCTTTCAAGGGCTGGATCAGTAGCGTTTGCGCAATTTTCCCCAAGGCCCGTTTGCTTACCGCACCGGGCCTTTTTCATTGGGACTGAACGGGTTGCATCGGAAGATTGAATTTTCAGGAGCTTAAATATGGCTGATAAATTGATTATTTTTGACACCACTTTGCGTGATGGTGAGCAGTCACCCGGCGCCTCCATGACTCGCGATGAAAAGTTGCGAATCGCCAGGCAACTTGAACGCTTGCGAGTCGATGTGATCGAAGCGGGTTTTGCCGCCAGTTCAGATGGCGATTTTGAAGCTGTGAAGGCTATTGCCAACGCCATCACCGAGTCTACCGTTTGCTCTTTGTCTCGTGCCAATGACAGAGACATCTCACGTGCCGCTGAGGCGCTCAAAGGCGCGAAACAGTCGCGTATTCACACCTTCATTGCCACCTCAGCCTTGCACATGGAAAAGAAGCTTCGCATGACGCCAGACCAAGTGTTTGAGCAAGCCAAGCAATCTGTTCGCTTCGCTCGTAACTTGGTTGCCGATGTGGAGTTCAGTCCAGAAGATGGCTACCGAAGCGATATGGATTTTTTATGTCGCATCTTGGAAGCTGTGATCGCTGAGGGCGCAACCACCATCAATGTGCCCGATACCGTGGGCTATGCGGTGCCCGAGTTGTACGGCCTCTTTATCAAGACATTAAGAGAGCGCATACCGAACTCCGACAAAGCCATTTGGTCGGTGCATTGCCACAACGATTTGGGTATGGCTGTGGCCAATTCTTTGGCTGGTGTACAAATTGGAGGTGCTAGGCAGGTCGAGTGCACCATCAACGGCTTGGGCGAGCGGGCAGGCAACTGCTCTTTAGAAGAAATTGTCATGGCGGTCAAAACCCGAAAGGACTATTTCGGCCTTGAGCTTGGTATAGACACCAAACATATTTTGGCGGCCAGTCGCATGGTCAGTCAGACCACGGGTTTTGTGGTTCAACCCAATAAAGCCGTGGTGGGTGCCAATGCCTTTGCCCATGCCTCAGGCATTCACCAAGATGGTGTTTTGAAAGCGCGTGATACCTACGAAATCATGCGGGCAGAGGATGTGGGCTGGGGTTCCAACAAAATCGTGTTGGGCAAGTTGAGTGGGCGCAATGCCTTCAAGCAGCGCTTACAGGACTTGGGCGTCGAACTCGACAGCGAAGCCGAAACCAATGCCGCTTTTGGTCGGTTCAAAGAATTGGCTGATCGTAAAAGCGATATCTTTGACGAAGATATCTTGGCTTTGGTCAGCGAAGAAAGTATTTCGCATGACAACGACGTATTTTCATTTGTGAAGTTGTCGCATCACAGTGAAACTGGAGATATGCCTTTTGCCTCTATCGTCATCACCGACCAAGGCAAAGAAATTTCATGTGAAGCGCATGGCAACGGTCCTGTCGATGCCTCGTTGAAAGCCATTGAAAAGCATGTGCAAAGCGGCGCTGAGATGGTGCTTTATTCAGTCAACGCCATCAGTGGCTCCACGGAAAGCCAAGGTGAAGTCACTGTGAGGCTTCAAAACAACGGACGCATTGTCAATGGTGTGGGAGCCGACCCTGATATCGTGGTGGCCTCTGCAAAAGCATACTTAAGTGCTTTGAATAAATTGCAGAGTAAAGCTGAACGCGTAGCGGCGCAAGGCTAATTCAGGCGGTTGTATTTGGTATTTTTCCAGAATAAAGCCAGCTGGTTACCTGAAAAAATACACGCAAGTCTTTGATCTTGCGTGTATTTTTAAATCGCACTACACTAGTGCATCGATGCTCATCAGGGCTTTCATCGGGACACCATGTTGAAAAGTATGAATACACGTTTTTTTGTTGCGCTTTGCGTTTCTGCCCTATTGGCTTGGGGACCTTCCTCTCAGGCGGTAACCGGCAATAAAAAAGTGAAAACCAAATCGGTTGCCGTTGCCAAGAAAAAAGCGCGTGTTCAAAAGACCATTCCTTCTCGCCCTTCTTTTGGCAAACTGGCAGGCTTGCATTCCGCCGAAGACGATCAAATTGCTCTTAAGTCCAGCGTGGCCTACGTGATCGATCAAGATACGCAGGAAGTCTTGCTCAGCAAAAATGACCAAGCCATTTTGCCGATCGCCTCT
>JAIXYA010000250.1 GCA_027490485.1 Comamonadaceae bacterium | reverse complement strand
TGGGGCACATCACCTTGGTCGACCATGACGAGGTAGACCTCACCAACTTGCAACGCCAGATCGCTCACAGCACCGAGCGCATAGGTCAAGCCAAAGTGACTTCTGCCCAACATGCGATGTTGGCGCTCAACCCCGATATCCGCATCACCGCACTGCAACAGAAAGCTGATCCTGATTTGCTGGACCAACTCTTGCCCACAACCCAAGTGGTGCTGGACTGCAGCGACAATTTCCAAACCCGTCATATGCTGAACAAGGCCAGCGTGAAACACCGTGTACCTTTGGTCAGTGGCGCGGTCATTCGCTTGGATGGTCAACTGACCACCTACGATCCTCGGCAAGCTCACTCCCCCTGCTACGCCTGCGTGTTCCCGCCTGACCAAGCGCCCGAAGAAATCAGTTGCGCCACCATGGGTGTATTGGCCCCTTTGGTCGGCGTCATCGGCAGCTTGCAAGCCGCGGAGGCGCTCAAGCTGCTGAGCGACTTAGGCAGCTCTTTGGTGGGGCGACTGCAAATGCTCGATGGACGAAGCTTGGCATGGACCGAAATGCGTCTGCGCCGTCAAGCCGATTGCCCTGTGTGCGGGTCGGACAAGCGCTCGTAAAAACGCACCGCCAAAGCAGGTCGATCTGCTTGTGATGATTCCATACCCGAACGCACAAAACGGTAGTGCGACTTTTCCACCACCCTGCAACTGGCAGCATTGCGCTCATCTACGCGGCAAACCAAGCGCGCAGCGGGGACAAGCCTCAGGGCTGCATCGCTCAAGGCGGTGACTGCCTCGCTCATCAAACCCCGTCCATGCGCTGACGTTCTGCACCAATAACCCAATTCAAACTCCAGCAACTGGGTGTCAATGCGGTGAAATCCGACGCTGCCAAGCAGCGTACCGGTGGCTTTGTCATGCATCAACATCGGCCAAGACAAGCCCAAGACAAAAGCACCAAAGCAAGATTGGCAGTAGTCCTCTGATCGTTCGGGTGTTTGTGGGTTTTGTGCCCAAGGCAAAGAATCGGGCCATTGGCGAAGAGCAGTCAAACTCTCTTGCACCGCTGAGTACAAGGCATCGCCTTGTCCTGGCTGAGGACAGCGCAACCACAAACGCGGTGTCTCTATAGCGTCAAGCCACGCTGAGCTCATACGCCGATGATCCAGCCTTCGAGTGCGTCCATCTTAGGCGGTAAACCATACAGCTTATCGCCAGCCACATGGCGTTGCTGCGCCAAGGCCGCCTGCACCATGCAAAGCACAGCGTCGAGCTTGTCGCCACTGGCGTCTTGCACCAAGGCGTCATGCTGCGCAGGTCGCAAATACAGCGACAGGCCCAATTGACCATTCTGCAAGCCCTGCAAAATAACCTTGCGGGCAATCAAACGCTCCGGCGTTTGTTTGGCCTTGTCGTCGCTTTTGTAACTGCGCGACCCCATCAATTGCCGCGCCAACCACCCAGGGTAGGCCTCCAAAGCCACACGTTGTGTGTCGCCTGCATGCAGGCCAGGGAAATCCAAACCCGCTTGCAGCATCAAAGGCACACCGGCATGAAGCATGTAAGCCACGGGTGGGTTCACCCATTTCATGGAGGGGCTAGATCCAGCTGGAATATCGGTGGCGCGGTGGGCAAATTTGCCACCTGCAGGACGGTGATCGCAAAAGGCTTTGAAGGTGGCGCGAATCTCTTCGCGGCTGAGCGAGGCGAAATGGTCGATGCAGGCTTTCCAACCGAGGGGCCACTTCAGCGTGGTAACCAACTCGCGGGGTAAACCAAATGGCAAATCAAAACCGCCCACCCAAGGACCTGGCGTGTGCAAAGCTTGTTTGAACGCCACAAGGCTTGTGCAAGCTTGCAAACCCTCGAGAACCAAGCGTTTATCTCGCCACGCTCCCCAAGCAAGCGCGATGGATTTGCGCGTTGAGGGCGAACTGCTGAAGTCACAACCCAGCAGACGTGTCATAGCGAAAAACTCAGGCGCGGCCCAAAATAGCAGCAGTGGCCATCAACTCTTCCACCAAGGCCAAAGAGACGTGGCCCGAGACTGCATAAGGGTTGAGTACGGGAAGTTCAGAATACTTCAACACCACCGAGGTATTGAGTTTGGACAAATTCACCTGCCCCATGGTCCAACCGCCAAAACGGCGTTCGGAAATTTCTTCGTAATTGAGCAGCACCACATCGGTATGGCGCTTGTCGCTCACGATTTGTCCGTACAAGTTGTTGACTTGGTTGCGGCCGCCTTCAATGGCTTGCAAATAAATACCGCCGCCGTAGCAAAGAATGCCGGTGATGCCATTGGCCATATTGTGCTCACGGGCAACGGCCAAGATGGAGTCTGTGGCCGCAGAAGCATCGGGGTCTAACGCTCGGCTGACATAAAGCAAACGCACCAACATGCCATCAGTCCTTTTTAGGAATCAGTGAAAGAAATTCGCGGCGCAAATTTGGGTCTTTCAAAAATGCACCACGCATGACCGAATTGATCATGCGGCTGTCCATGTCTTTGACGCCGCGCCACGCCATGCAGTAGTGAGAAGCTTCCATGACAATGGCCAAGCCATCGGGCTGGGTTTTGACTTGAATCAGGTCGGCCAACTGCACCACCGCCTCTTCTTGGATCTGGGGGCGCCCCATGACCCATTCAGCCAGCCGAGCGTATTTGGACAATCCAATCACATTGGTGTGTTCATTGGGCAAAACGCCAATCCAAATTTTTCCAATGACGGGGCAAAAATGGTGGCTGCATGCACTGCGAACCGTGATGGGCCCCACGATCATCAGTTCATTCAAATGCTCTGCATTAGGAAACTCGGTGATGACAGGAGGGCTAACGAAGCGGCCGCGAAAAACTTCTTGCACATACATTTTGGCGACACGCCTAGCGGTGTCTGCGGTGTTGTGGTCATGCTCGGTGTCGATGACGAGGCTGCTCAGAACGCCTTTCATTTTGTCGGCCACTTCGTCGAGCAGTTTGTCAAGTTCGCCAGGCTCAATGAAGTCGGCAATATTGTCGTTGGCGTGAAAACGCTTGCGCGAAGCTTGCAATCTTTCGCGGATTTTGATGGACACAGGAACGCCTGCGTCAAGTGCCTCAGAAGTCATTTTTGTCTCTGTCTTTTTCAACATGTCAAAGATACTAACAGCAGATGACCAATGGAGCCTAGGGGCATCGACAAAGACCTTGCCTAGGCGGTTTCGACTTTGCGCAAACGGATATGCAGTTCGCGAAGCTGCTTTTCATCCACCAGCGAAGGCGCTTGGGTAAGCAAGCACTGCGCACGTTGGGTTTTTGGAAAAGCAATCACGTCGCGAATGGAATCGGCACCGGTCATCAGCGTCACGATACGGTCTAAACCAAAGGCCAAGCCGCCGTGGGGAGGTGCGCCGTATTGCAAGGCATCCAGCAAGAAGCCAAATTTGATTTGCGCTTCCTCGGGGGTAATTTTCAAGGCATCGAATACTTTTTGCTGCACATCTGCGCGGTGAATACGCACCGAACCGCCGCCGATCTCCCATCCGTTGAGCACCATGTCATAGCCCTTGGCAATGCATTTCTCGGGTGCAGTGACCATCCAATCTTCGTGACCATCTTTGGGGGCTGTGAAGGGATGGTGTACAGCGTTGTAGCGGTCGGCTTCTTCGTCGAATTCGAACATGGGGAAATCCACCACCCACAAAGGCGCCCAGCGGTCTTGCAACAAGCCTTGTTTTTTGCCGAAGTCACTGTGTCCGATTTTCAAGCGCAAGCCGCCGATAGCGTCATTCACCACTTTGGCTTTGTCAGCGCCAAAGAACAACAAATCACCGTCTTGTGCGCCGCTGCGGGACAAAATCTCGGCAATGGCTTTGTCGTGCAGGTTTTTCACAATCGGGGACTGCAAGCCTTCACGGCCTTTGGCCACTTCATTGACCTTGATCCACGCCAAACCTTTGGCGCCGTAAATTTTCACAAACTCGGTGTAGCCATCAATCTCGCCACGGCTCATCTCGCCACCACCTGGCACACGCAGTGCAACGACGCGTCCGCCTTTGCTGGTGGCGGGACCGCTGAACACTTTGAAGTCCACATCTGCCATGACGTCTGTGAGTTCGGTGAACTCAAGTTGGACGCGCAAATCGGGCTTGTCAGAGCCAAAGCGGTGCATGGCTTCTGCATAGGCCATGATGGGGAAGTCGCCCAAGTCGATATCGAGCACTTGCTGGAACACGCCTTTGATCATGTCTTGGAACAGGGCGCGAATTTCCTCTTCACCTAAGAAAGAGGTTTCAATATCAATCTGGGTGAACTCGGGTTGGCGGTCTGCTCGCAGATCTTCATCGCGAAAACATTTGGTGATTTGGTAATAGCGGTCAAAGCCTGACACCATCAGCAATTGCTTGAACAACTGTGGTGACTGGGGCAGCGCAAAGAAATGGCCATCGTGAACACGGCTGGGCACCAAGTAGTCACGAGCACCCTCAGGCGTGCTTTTGGTCAGCATGGGGGTTTCAATATCGACAAAACCATTGGCATCCAAAAACTTACGCACCGCCATGGATACACGGTAGCGCAGCATCAGATTTTTCTGCATATAGGGGCGCCGCAAATCCAACACCCTATGGGTTAAGCGGGTGGTCTCTGACAAATTGTCATCATCGAGTTGAAAGGGCGGCGTAACTGATGGGTTGAGCACCACCAACTCATGGCAAAGCACTTCGATCTTGCCGCTTTTGAGTTGTTCATTGACGGTGCCGTCAGGGCGCGATCTCACCACGCCTTTGATTTGCACACAAAACTCATTGCGAATGTCTTCTGCCACCTTGAACATATCGGCACGGTCAGGGTCACAAACCACCTGCACATAGCCCTCGCGATCGCGCAAATCGATAAAGATCACGCCACCGTGGTCGCGTCGACGATTGACCCATCCGCACAAAGACACGTTTTGTCCTTGCAGTGCTTCGGTGACCAATCCACAGTAATGCGTTCTCATAGCGTGTTATCCAGTCTGAAAAGGGGTTATGACTTAAGGCGCTGTCAGGCGTTTTACTTAATGAGGAGTGGTGGGTAAAGCTGTGGGAGAGACAGCACCCATGGAGATGACATAGGTCAGCGCTTCGTCCACGCTCATGTCGAGTTCAACCACATCGGTGGTTGGTACTAGCAAAAAAAACCCGCTGGTGGGGTTGGGCGTGGTGGGTACATACACGCTCATAAAACCTTCCCCCAAATGCGTTTGCACTTCGCCTTGGGGAGTGCCGGTTTGAAAGGCAATGGTCCACGTGCCTTGGCGCGGGTATTGCAACAGCACAGCCTTGCGAAAAGCATTTCCATTACTTGAAAAAAGTGTGTCAGATACTTTTTTAACGCTGTTGTAGATAGACTTGACGATGGGTATATGCGTGAAAAGCTTGTCCCATTGTTTGACCATCCAGCGGCCCGCCACATTGGAAGCCAAAGCGCCGGTCAGTACCAGCACCAAGAACACCATGACAACGCCGAGGCCTTTGATGCCGTTGAGTTGCTGCAAAGCGTCTGTATGCACCTGTGGCAAGACACTTCCCAAACCGTAAAGCACGTTGGCCAAAATGCTGTCAAGGGCACCGACCAACCAACTCAGAACCCATAGCGTGATGGCCAAAGGTAACCACACCAGTAATCCCGCCAAGATGTATTTTTTGAGATTCATACTTTGAGTAGAAAAAAACTGCAGCCGCGATGAACGGTATCAGTGACAAGCACAAGAAGGTGCGCAAGCAGCGGCACTCGAAGCTGCGGGTGTGTCTGAGGGTTTGGCCGGCGTTGCTGTATCTGGCGCAGCTGTGCTGCTGTCGGTGCTGGCGGGAGCTGCATTGCCCCCACCTTTGAAATCGGTGGCGTACCAGCCAGAACCTTTGAGCTGAAAACCAGCTGCCGTGAGTTGCTTGGTGTAGGAAGGCTTGCCGCAAGAGGGGCAGTCACTCAAGGGCGGGTCGGACATTTTTTGCAGCTGGTCTTTAGCGAAGCCGCAAGCGCTGCATTTATAGGCATAAATTGGCATAGATGATTCGCAGAGTAAGCTCAGATTGAAGCCTTAAATTGTAAGCTTTTTATGCAGGAGAAGCCCCCAGCGCCTGAAAACCGCATCTAACTCTTCTTATACTACGCAGTTGGTGCCCGCACAGCGGGTTTCTTTGTTGGGTTATCCACTTTTACTTATGGAGTCTCTGCCATCATGAACAAACGTCTTTTATGGCTTGTCTTAGCTTGCTTGTCTGTCGCGGCTTGTGGCAAAAAGCAAGAGCCGCAGGCTCCCGTTGCTGCAGCACCTGTGATTGCAGAAGAGAAGGTCCTGAACGTTTATAACTGGCCCGATTACATCGCGGCCGACATGATCGCCAATTTCGAAAAAGAAACTGGCATCAAAGTCAACTACCAAACTTTTGAAAACAATGAAGGCCTACAAGCCAAATTGGTGGCAGGTAACTCTGGCTACGACATTGTGGTGCCAGGCTCCGTATTTGTGAAAGCGCAAATCGAAGCGGGTCTGCTGAAAAAACTCGACAAATCTCAAATACCCAATTACAACAACCTCGATCCCGCATTGATGAGCAAACTCACAAGCGTTGACCCAGGCAATGAATATGTTCTTCCTTGGGCGTGGAGTTTCACCACCGTGGCGATCAACAAAGCCAAAGTAAGCAAAGCTTTGGGCAGCACCCCCATGCCAGAAAACGCATGGGACCTGGTGTTCAACCCCACTTACACCTCCAAGCTCAAGTCCTGTGGCATCGCCTACCTCGATTCACCCTCCGAAATTTTGCCACCTGCCCTGCACTACATAGGCAAAAACGCTTACTCGGAAGATGCTGCCGACCACAAAGCGGCTGGCGAAATGTTGGCCAAGGTTCGCAAAGACATTCGTTTGTTCTCTAGCACCATGATTGACGACGTTGCGGGTGGCAAAGCTTGCGTGGCCTTGGGTTGGGCGGGTGACTTCAATATCGCCATTGCCCGTGTCAATGAAAACAAGAGCGGCCAAGACATCGAAGTGCTGTTACCCAAAACCGGTGGCCTGATCTTCTTTGACAACTTGGCCGTACCAGCTGATGCCAAGCACCCCAACAATGCCATGGCTTTCATCAATTACTTCCTTAAACCCGAAGTATCCGCCGTTCTCACCAATGAACTGGGTTATCCCACTGCCAACAAAGCCAGCTTGGCTAATGTGAACCCCGAAGTGGCCCAAAACAAAGCCGTGTTTCCTGATGAAGCCAATTTGAGCTTGATGGTGCCGCCTGCCGCATTGGGCAATGCAGCACGGGAATCCATGACAGCTGTGTACACCAGCTTCAAAAAAGGCAAGTAAAGATTTTGGCGGACACCGAAGTTGTACCTAGGGTGTCCGCCGTCTTTAAGCTAATTCAAACATCTTGAAGACCTTGTCGTCCACTTTGGGACTGCTGTTCTTGCGGCGTGGCCGCTTGATGGTTTTGGGTGTCCCATGGTTTTGGTTATTGCTGTTTTTTGCCGTTCCCTTTTTCATACTGCTGCGCATCAGTGTGACCGACATGGGGGAGCAACTCAACCCCTTTGCCCCGCTCGTTGATATTCAAGCGGGGCATTTTTCTTTACGCCTGAAGTTCTCTCACTATGTCTCATTGTTTCTAGACCCTGACTCGGGTTGGGGACAGACGCTTTACATCGAGTCCTATCTGCTCTCCTTGCGCTACGCTTTTCTAACCACCTGCTTGTGTTTGTTTTTTGGTTATCCCTTTGCATATTTTTTAGCCCGCAGTCCTAGCAACATTCGTCCTTTGTTGCTCTTGTTGGTCATGTTGCCTTTTTGGACCTCATTCTTATTGCGGGTCTACGCCTGGAAGGGCTTGCTGGCAGATGCAGGATTGATCAACAACCTGATGCTGGCAGTGGGCTTGATAGATGAACCCCTGCAACTGCTCTACAACGATGTCTCCATGCTGGTCGGCATGACCTATGTCTACCTTCCCTTCATGGTGTTGCCGCTTTATGCCAATTTGGTCAAGCTTGACCTGCGCTTGCTTGAAGCCGCTCAAGACCTGGGGGCAACGCCTTGGAAGAGTTTCTGGCTCATCACCGTGCCGATGAGCCGCGCTGGCATTGTGGCGGGATCCATCTTGGTTTTCATTCCCTGTTTGGGCGAATTTGTCATTCCCTCTCTTTTGGGTGGAGCAGAAAACATCATGATCGGGCGGGTGGTGTGGGATGAAATGTTCAGCAGCAACAACTGGCCGCGTGCCAGCGCCTTGTCTATTGTGTTGATTTTGGGTGTAGTTATTCCACTGGCTTGGTTTAACCAACGCTTGGCCCGCAAAGTCGAAGAGGAAAATCGGTAATGCAGGCCAACCGATGGCACCGTTATTTCAGCCGCTTATGGTTAGGTGGCGTGTTTTTATTTTTCTACATGCCGCTGATGTTTTTGGTGGTGTTCTCCTTCAACAGCACCCGCCAAGACAGCCAGTTCACAGGTTTTTCCCTTCGTTGGTATCAGGCTTTGGGGCAAGACACACGCTTGGTTGAAGGTTTTTTACTGTCGTTGAATGTGGCTTTGCTCAGCGCCACCTTGGCGACGGTACTGGCTACCTTGGCAGCTTATGCCTTGATACGCTTTGGCGCGTTCAAAGGTCGCTCCTTGTTCAATGCCATGCTGAGTTCACCTCTGGTCATGCCTGAAGTGATCATTGGCTTGTCCTTGCTTTTGCTTTTTGTTGGCATGGAACGTTGGGTGGGTTGGCCTGGAAGGGGCGCCACCACCATCGTGCTGGGCCATGCCTTACTGGGCATGGCATATGCCACTGTGGTGGTTCAGTCGCGTTTAAAAGAGATGGACCGTTCGATTGAAGAGGCTGCACTCGACCTAGGTTGCCGGCCCTACCAAGTATTTTTTTTGGTGACACTGCCCAATATTTCGCAAGCTTTGGTTGCAGCCTGGTTGCTGACCTTCACCTTGTCATTTGATGATGTGGTGATTTCCGAATTTTTATCTGGGCCTGGCGTGACCACCCTGCCCCAAGTGATCTTCAGTTATGCACGGCGTGGTGTGAACCCTTCGATTTACGCAGCCGCCACGCTTTTGATGGCCGTGGTCAGTTTGGCAGTGGTGTTCTACGGGGTGCATACGGCCCGAAAGATGCGACGTGAAGCCTACAGGCCATTGGACTGATATCAGCCGGCTAGGCTCCACACGCCAAGGGTGGCGGTGATGACGATGCCGGCCATGAAACCCAAAACCAGTAACAAAATAGCCTGCAAGTTTTGATGCGTTCGGCGTTGCGCTTCTATCAAACGAATCAATTCATCACGCTCTGCCATCGGGTCCCGCTGCAAATAGGCGTGTACCAAGCGAGGAATTTCAGGAATAAGTTTGGCAAAACGAGGTGCTTCAATCTTGAGTTGTTGCCAAAACTTTTGAGGCCCCATTTGCTCAAGCATCCATTTTTCCAAGAAAGGTTTGGCGGTACTCCATAGATCGAGGTCAGGGTCAAGCTGCCGTCCCAAGCCTTCGATGTTGAGCAAGGTTTTTTGCAACAACACCAACTGCGGCTGTATTTCCACCTGGAAGCGTCTAGAAGTTTGGAACAGGCGCAGCAACACCATGCCCAAGGAAATTTCTTTCAAGGGCCTGTCAAAATAAGGTTCGCAAACCGCTCGAATAGCTGCCTCGAGTTCATCCACACGAGTTTGTTCGGGAACCCAACCCGACTCAATGTGCAATTCGGCCACACGCTTGTAATCACGTCGGAAAAACGCCGTGAAGTTTTGCGCTAAATAATCTTTATCAACTTCAGTAAGGGTACCCACAATGCCGAAGTCAAGTGACACATAGCGGCCAAAGGTGGCGCTGTCGGTGCTGACTTGGATGTTGCCGGGGTGCATATCGGCATGGAAGAAGCCATCGCGAAAGACTTGTGTGAAAAACAAGGTCACGCCATCTTTGGCGAGTTGCGGGATGTTGACGCCAGCCTTGCGCAAAGCCTCGGTATGGCTGATGGGGATGCCGTACATGCGCTCCATGACCAATACATTGGGGCGGCAATATTCCCAGACCATCTCAGGGATCAAGACCAAGTTCAAGCCTTCCATATTGCGACGCAACTGCGCAGCATTGGAGGCCTCACGAACCAAATCAAGCTCGTCGTGCAGATGCTTGTCAAACTCGGCTACCACCTCGCGGGGCTTGAGTCGCTTGCCATCACTGGAGAGTCGCTCTACCCATGTCGCCATATTGCGCATGAGGTCTAAATCTTTGTCGATGACTTTGAGCATGCCTGGGCGCAGCACCTTCACTGCCACCTCACGTTCAGGCTCACCCTTGTTGTTACGCAGTCGCGCAAAATGGACTTGAGCGACTGATGCGCTGGCAACAGGCGTATGTTCAAAATGGCTAAACACCTCGTCTAGTTTTTTACCAAAAGCCTTTTCAATCATGGCCACCGCTTGCGCAGATGGAAAAGGGGGTACTTGGTCTTGCAGTTTGGCGAGTTCGTCTGAGATATCTTCAGGTAACAAATCGCGACGGGTGGAAAGCACTTGGCCAAACTTGACAAATACAGGACCTAAGCGCTCCAAGGCAAGGCGAAGGCGCTCCCCTCGTGGCGCACGTAAATTTCGCCCCAATGTCAGAACACGCGAAACAACCTTTAGCCAAGGCTGCTTGAAGCCGGAGAGCAGTAATTCGTCGAGGCCGAAGCGCAGCACGATCCAGACGATAAAGACGCCGCGGTCAATGCGGATCATGAGGGGCGTACCGTAGGCGAGGCGGGGGCAGGTAAAAAACCTTTGAGTGCCGTGAAAACGCGCTTGGCCATGGCCACACATTGGTGGGCCATCGCATCGCCAAGGACCCGAGACAGGTCTTCCTCGATATCCCAGCGCACATGGTCGACCAACCAATTGATATCTGCCGCCAACATGACGTCCCCTTGAACCTGCATCGTGGGTTTGTCACCCTGGGTCAAGCCTTGCA
>JAIXYA010000151.1 GCA_027490485.1 Comamonadaceae bacterium | reverse complement strand
TGCACGACGAATTAGGCCAACAAGTCACGGCCATCAAAAGCTTGGGCCAAGCGATGGTGTTGCGTGCCAAAGGGACAGACCCCCATACAGAAAACGCCGCCCGAATGGTGATTGAAAGTGCCGATGCGATATACGAAGAAATGCACCAACTGGTGAGCCAACTGCGTCCCCTGGCGCTGGACCGCTTTGGGTTGCAAGATGCTTTACAAGACTTGGTGGAAGATGCGCGCAGTCGCCACGCCGATACCCGTATCGATTTGCGGGTGGACACCCCGCTGGAAGACATAGAGCCCAGTTTGGCGACTGCCACTTACCGCATCGTCCAAGAGTCATTGAACAACGCCTTGCGCCATGCCCATGCCAGCCAAATCACCATCTTGCTGTCTGCGCTTGACCAACAACTGCACATCGATGTCAGCGACAACGGTATAGGTGCCACACCCGACTGGGCAGACTCCGGTCAATTTGGCGTGATCGGTATGCGCGAGCGAACGCAAGGCTTAGGTGGGTCATTTCACTTTGAGTCTTTGCAACCCTCAGGGGTACGTGTGTGGGCGGTACTGCCCTTGGGCCACAATCCATCCCATGGCTAAACTGACTCTTCTATTGGTAGACGACCACGCTGTGGTTCGCAGTGGCTTCAAGGTCCTGCTGCAAACATGGGACGATGTGGACGTGGTGGCTGAGGCCAACAGCGGCGAAGAGGCCTTGCCGCTTTACACCCTGCATTGCCCCGAGGTGGTGGTGATGGACATTGCCATGGCCGGCATGGGTGGTATTGAAGCGATCAAGCGCTTGATGGCACTGGATCCACAGGTTCGCATCTTGGCATTGTCGGCACATGAAGACAGTAGCTACGCCAAACGCGCTTTGCAAGCCGGTGCCTTGGGCTATTTGTCCAAGCGTACTGCCCCCGAGGTGTTGATAGACGCCTTGCGCATGGTGGCGCGGCATCAGCGCTTTATCGACCCCATCATCGCGCAGCGCATGGCCAACCAGCGAACTGACAGCGATACCCAAGACATCGATAAGCTTTCTCCGCGCGAATTTGAAGTTTTTATCTTGCTGGCTAAAGGAAAATCGGTGGTGGACATCTCTCAGTCCTTGGGTCTGTCTGCCTCAACCGTGGGTACCCATTTGTACAAGGTGAAACAAAAACTTGAACTCAGCAACCAATCCGAGATGACCTTGCTGGCCATGCGACATGGTTTGCTCGACGAAGCCAGCCCATGAACCTCAACCCATCCTCTACCCACAGTGAACGTGTGACCCTGATCACCGGCGCCAATATCGGCATTGGCCGTGTCACCGCGTTGCGCTTGGCACAAGCAGGTTTCACTGTTTTCCTGGCTGGGCGCTCGGCACAGCGTACACAAGCGGTGATCGACGAGATTCACGCCACCACGAAAACAAGCAACAAGGCGTTTTTCCTGCCACTGCAGCTTGACGACTTGGACTCGGTACGCGAATGCGCCGCACTGTTTTTGGCGCGTCAACTGCCCTTGCACTTGCTGGTCAACAATGCTGGCTTGGCTGGTCGCAAAGGACAAACCCGCCAAGGCTTCGAGATGGCTTTCGGCGTGAACCACCTTGGGCATTTTTTACTGACCCAACTGTTGCTGGAAACCCTCAAGGCCTCTGCACCGGCCAAGGTGGTGACGGTGGCCAGTCGTGCCCACCTGATGGCTTACCAAGGCTTGGATTGGCCTGCCCTGCAACAAGCGACGCGCAGCCTCACCGGCACCCGCGAATACGGCGTGTCAAAGTTGGCGAATATTTTGTTCAGCGCCCATTTGGCCAAAGCATTGGCCGGCACAGGCGTGTCCACCTATTCGCTGCATCCCGGCGTGGTCGACACCGAGGTGTGGCGTGAACTGCCTGGTTTCTTAAGGCCGTTATTGCGCCTGCGAGGACTTTTAACACCTGAAGAAGGGGCGCAAACCACGCTTTACTGCGCCTTGCAAGCACCCGCCAGTGAAAGCGGCTTGTACTACGATAAATCCCGCATCAAAACCCCATCGCGCATTGCACAAGATGCACAACTGGCTGAACAACTGTGGCATCAATCCCTGCAATGGGTGAAAGCGCAATCATGAAAAAACACCTGTCGATGCTCCTGCTGAGCTTTCTGTGCGGTCTAGCGCATGCTGAATGGCAAAGCCTGTCCAAAGCCGATGACGGTGATTGGTATGTCGACCGCCAGTTGGTACAGCCCAGCCCTGTGGTCCGCGTCTGGACCTTGTTCGACCACCACGCACCGGTGGGGGCTTTTGGTGTGTTGTCGGTGAAAACCATGCACGAGTTCGATTGTGTGCAACAGCGTATGCGCGACATCAACATCGTGGTCTTCAATGACCACATGGCACGTGGCTCCATTCTGCGCAACACCTACCCTGGCACGCAGCAGATGCACCCCCCGCCTGGCAGCGTGTTCGAGCAACTCATGACCCAGCTGTGCACACCATGAACACCCCCCCCATTCTTCGCATCGAACCCTTGGGTTTTCCTTGGCAAACCATCGACCCTTTTTTGTTTTGCGTTCACCACCTAGACCACTACCCCCAAGGTAATGCGGCCATGGGGCCTGCAGCCTCTTTGGCGGGGCGCAACCTAGGCCAAGACTTTGCGGGCAAGGACGGTTGGAGCATGTACCACGGCATGACCATACCCGGTTTTCCGGCACACCCGCACCGTGGTTTTGAGACCGTCACCATCGTGCGTCAAGGGCATATCGATCACTCAGATTCGTTGGGTGCCACCGCCCGTTTTGGCCCAGGCGACGTGCAATGGCTCACCGCCGGTCAAGGCATCGTGCATTGCGAAATGTTTCCCTTGCGCCATACCGATCAAGCCAATACTGCCGAGCTCTTTCAAATCTGGCTCAACCTGCCTGCCAGCCACAAAATGGTCAAGCCGCACTTCACCATGCTGTGGGGCGAAAACATTCAAGACGTGCGACACCTTGACGCGCAAGGCTTGGCCACCGACATCCGCGTGGTCGCTGGTAGCTTGCAAGACGCTAGGGGCTTGCCGCCGCCGCCCGATTCTTGGGCAAGTCAATCCGAGGCCGATGTGGCGATTTTCACCGTGCGCATGGCTGCAGGGGCGCGCTGGACGCCCCCGCCTGCACAGGCAGGAACACGTCGCCAGTGGTATGTGTTTCAAGGTCAGGGATTGCGCATGGCGGGGCAGTCGGTTGCTGTGAAATCCGTGGTGGAGGTTCGTGCGCGGGATGCCATTGAAATTGCCAACGGCGACAGTCCCAGCGAGTTGTTGATGCTGCAAGGTCGCCCGATTGGCGAGC
>JAIXYA010000144.1 GCA_027490485.1 Comamonadaceae bacterium | reverse complement strand
GTGTTGCGGATCAGCACAGAATAGGCGAAGGCATAAAGACCATTTTCAGGCGCCGATTGCTCGGGCAGATAGTGCGGTGTCACTTCGACGCGGAGTTGGTAGGCTGGCATAAGAAATAGGTTTGACAGAGAATCAGCTGAACTTGCATTCTGACACCATAATTGAGCCCATGAACACCACCTACCGCATCGCCCCCTCCATCTTGTCCGCCGACTTTGCCCGTTTGGGCGACGAGGTGAAAAACGTCATCGCCGCTGGCGCCGACTGGATTCACTTCGACGTGATGGACAACCACTATGTACCCAACCTGACCTTTGGCCCCATGGTCTGTCAGGCCTTGAAGCCCCATGCCAAAACAGCAGCGGGTGTGGCCGTGCCCATCGATGTGCACCTGATGGTGCAACCGGTCGACGCCTTGGCCGCCTTGTTCGCTCAAGCCGGTGCCGATCTGATCAGCTTTCACCCCGATGCCTCCGCCCATGCGCACCGCAGTGTGCAAGCCATCAAGGCGGCGGGTTGCCAAGCCGGCGTGGTCTTCAACCCTGCCGAACCGCTGGATGTCCTGGATTGGCTGATCGACGACATCGACCTCATCCTGATCATGAGCGTGAACCCCGGTTTTGGCGGCCAAAGCTTCATCGACTCGGCGCTGCGCAAAGTCGAGCATGCCCGCAAACGCATTGAGGCTAGCGGCCGCGACATCCGCTTGGAAGTCGATGGCGGCATCAAACCCGACAATATCCGCCAAGTGGCCAACGCCGGTGCCGACACCTTTGTGGCGGGCAGCGCGATTTTTGGCAAGTCCGATTACAAAGCCGTCATCGATCAGATGCGCGTTGCTTTGTCTTAATTTTTTTCTTGAAAGTTCTCATGTCTTTTCGATTCAATTGCCTGGCGCTGGCTTTTTCTTTAGCGCTGGCCACCAACCTTGCCCAAGCTGCTTGTTTTGCCGATTCACCCTTGACCCGTCCTGATGACCGTTACCAAGCGATTGACGGCAGCAACGGCGCGGAAGTCAAAGACAGCCAAACCGGTTTGGTCTGGCAGCGCTGCATGCATGGCCTACAGCGGGACGCCGCTGCCTGCTCGGGCAACGTAACGCCGCAAGACTGGCCTACCGCCAGCAAAACCGTTGCCAGCGCCAAGCCTTGGCGTTTGCCCACCCAAGCCGAGTTAGAAGGCTTGATTGAAAAAAGCTGCAGCAAACCTGCCTTGAACAGCCATTGGTTTGGCTCTGGTCCCATGGGCTGGGTCTGGACGGCATCTGACATGGGCAGTCCGGACGGCTCGGTGGTGGTCAACACCGAATCGGGTTTAATCGCCAACTTCACCAAAAAGCTTCCGCTTTATGTGCGCTGGGTGCGCTAACTCAACAACCTTTTAATCGCTATGAATATCCCAACTTTGCAAGCCCTGATGATCGACTTGGATGGCACCATGGTCGACACCATGGCCGACTTCGAAGCAGCACTGAATTTGGCTTTGGCCGATATCGACCTGCCCAAGGTTGACAAAAGCGTGGTCAATATCGCGGTGGGCAAAGGCTCAGAGCATTTGGTGCGCACGGTGTTGAAGCACCAACTGAGCTTGCCCGAGGTGCAAGCCAGCGGTTTGGTGTGTGACAACACCACGGTTGACACCATGTACGAGGCAGCCTTTTTGCGCTACCAGCACCACTACGGACGGGTCAATGGCCAGCATGCACAGGTTTATGCAGGGGTGATGGAGGGCTTGCAGGCATTCAAAGCGCGTGGGCTGCCCATGGCGTGTCTCACCAACAAACCCACTGCGTTCGCCAAAGATTTGCTGGCGCGAAAAGGCCTTGAGGGGTTTTTTGGCCATGTGTATGGCGGCGACGCCTTTCCCCGTAAAAAGCCAGACCCCATGCCATTGCTGGAAACCTGCAAAGCTTTGGGCACAACGCCATCACACACTTTGATGCTGGGCGACTCCCAAAACGACGCCCAAGCCGCACGTGCAGCTGCCTGCCCCGTGGTGTTGGTTACCTATGGCTACAACCATGGCGAGCCCATCCGCGGTGTGGACTGCGACGGCTTCATCGACAGCTTTACCGAACTGCGGCTTTAAGCGCCTTTGGGCGCATTTGATACACTTTCTGACATGTTTATCCATCTCAACACCCTCACAGGTTGCAATGACCGAGGAGCTTGGCCTTGGCGTCGCCAGCCCTGCTCGGCAGTGTTGGTGTTGGCTTAAACCCTTTACTGCCTCCTTCTCTTGCGCCTTTGGGCGCTGCATATCAATCTAAAAAGCCCTGTAGGGCTGAGCTGTGGAGGCTCTGGTGTCATGACAGAAATCGAATTCAATCAACTCTCAAAGCAAGGCTTTAACCGCATTCCCTTGATGTTGGAAGCCTTTGCCGACTTAGAAACCCCCCTCTCGCTATACCTGAAGCTGGCTTTTCACCAAGACGGGGGAAAGCACAGCTTTTTGCTCGAATCGGTGGTGGGCGGTGAGCGCTTTGGCCGCTACAGCTTCATTGGTTTACCAGCTCGCACCCTGCTGCGTGCCAATGGTTTCGGCCAAGCCGCGCATACCGAGGTGGTGACCGATGGCGTGGTGGTGGAAACCGACCATGGCAACCCGTTGGACTTTATTGCCAGTTACCAAGCGCGTTTCAACGTGGCACTTCGTCCTGGCATGCCGCGTTTTTGCGGCGGCTTGGCCGGTTACTTTGGCTACGACACGGTGCGCCATATTGAAAAGAAATTGGTTCACAGTTGCCCGCCCGATAGCTTGGGTTGCCCTGATATCTTGCTGTTGCAAACCGAAGAGTTGGCGGTGATCGACAACCTGTCGGGCAAGCTGTCTTTGCTGGTGTACGTCGACCCTGCATTGGATGATGCCTACCAGCTTGGTCAGCAGCGTTTGCAGCAACTCAAAGACATGCTGAAAAAGCCGGTGCTGGCGCCCGAACTGAAAGCTTCCCAAGTCCATGCCCCTGAGCGTCTTTTCGCCAAAGACGATTATTTGAACGCCGTGGAACGCGCCAAGGCTTTGATCGAGGCGGGTGACTTCATGCAGGTGCAAGTGGGGCAGCGCATCCAAAAGCGCTTCACCCAAAGCCCTTTGTCGCTGTACCGCGCTTTGCGTTCTTTGAACCCCAGCCCTTATATGTACTACTACCATATGGGTGACTTCCATGTGGTGGGTGCCTCGCCCGAAATTTTGGTGCGTCAAGAAACCACCCCCCAGGGCAACAAGGTCACCATCCGTCCCTTGGCGGGTACCCGGCCCCGGGCCGCCACCCCCGAGGCCGACCTGGCCACCGAGCAAGAACTCATCAACGACCCGAAAGAACGCGCCGAACATGTGATGCTGATCGATCTGGCGCGCAACGACATTGGACGCATCGCCCAAACCGGAACGGTGAAGGTGACCGAGGCTTTTGCGGTGGAACGCTACAGCCATGTGATGCACATCGTCAGCAATGTCGAGGGCATGTTGAAAGACGGCATGAGCAGCATGGACGTGTTGCGCGCCACCTTCCCCGCCGGCACGCTGACCGGTGCGCCCAAGGTGCATGCCATGGAGCTCATCGATCAACTCGAGCCTGTCAAGCGCGGTATTTATGGCGGCGCTTGCGGTTACCTGAGTTTTGCCGGCGACATGGACGTTGCCATCGCCATCCGCACCGGCATCGTCAAAGACGAGACCCTGTATGTACAAGCGGCAGCAGGCGTGGTGGCCGACTCCATCCCCGAGATGGAGTGGCTGGAAACCGAACACAAGGCGCGTGCATTGCTTCGTGCCAGCGAGCTGGTCGAAGGAGGTTTGGAATGAAACTCCTGATGATCGATAACTATGACAGCTTCACCTACAACCTGGTGCAGTATTTCGGCGAACTGGGTGCCGAGGTGCTGGTGCACCGCAACGATGAAATTAGCTTGGCTGACATTGAATCTTTGAAGCCCAGCCACTTGGTGGTGTCTCCCGGCCCTTGCTCTCCCGCCGAGGCCGGTATTTCGGTGGCGGCCATCCAGCATTTCGCTGGCAAGTTGCCCATTCTGGGGGTGTGCCTGGGTCATCAAAGCATTGGCGCGGCCTTTGGTGGGCGCATCATCCGCGCCCAGCAACTCATGCATGGCAAGACCAGCGTCATCCACACCAGCCAGCAAGGGGTGTTTGCCGACCTCCCCAAAAACTACACCGTCAACCGCTACCACTCGCTCGCCATCGAGCGCAGCAGTTGTCCGGCTGAATTGGAGGTGACCGCGTGGACCGATGACGGTGAAATCATGGGTGTGCGGCATCGCAGTCTGCCCATCGAAGGCGTGCAGTTCCACCCTGAGTCCATCCTCACCGAACACGGCCACGCCTTGTTGAACAATTTTTTGAAGACCCCGCAACCATGACCACCATCACCCCCAGCGAAGCTTTGCAGCGCACCATCGAGCACCGTGAGATTTTTCACGACGAGATGCTGCACCTGATGCGCATGATCATGAAGGGCGAAATCACCCCGCTCATGACCGCCGCCATCCTCACCGGTTTGCGGGTGAAAAAGGAAACCATTGGCGAAATTACCGCTGCCGCGCAAGTCATGCGGGAGTTTTCCACCAAGGTGGAGGTAGCCGATCGCACCCATTTGGTGGACATCGTGGGCACAGGCGGAGACGGGGCCAACACCTTCAACATCTCCACCTGCGCCATGTTTGTCGCTGCTGCTGCGGGAGCGCGGGTCAGCAAGCACGGCGGTCGCAGTGTCAGCAGCAAAAGCGGCAGCGCCGATGTGCTGGAAAGCCTGGGCGTTCACATCAACCTCCCGCCCAGCGTCATTGCCCAAAGCATTGCCGAGGTAGGCATTGGCTTTATGTTTGCGCCCAACCACCATCCCGCCATGAAAAACGTGGCATCGGTGCGCAAAGAACTCGGGGTGCGCACCCTGTTCAACATCCTGGGGCCGCTCACCAACCCAGCTTCAGCGCCCCATATTTTGATGGGCGTGTTCCATCCCGACTTGGTGGGCATTCAAATTCGCGCCTTGCAACGCCTGGGTGCCGAACACGCGCTGGTGGTGTATGGGCGCGATGGCATGGACGAGGTCAGCTTAGGTGCCGCCACCTTGGTGGGCGAATTGAACAACGGCAACATCACCGAGTATGAAATCCACCCCGAAGACTTTGGCCTGACCATGGCCAGCCACCGCGCCTTGCGGGTGGACACGCCCGAGCAGTCGCGTGACATGGTGCTGGCGGTGTTGGACAACCAAGCCGGTCCAGCGCGTGACATCGTCGCCCTCAATGCTGGTATTGCCTTGTACGCCGCTAACGTGGTGCCCACCATGGCGGGGGGTATTGCTTTGGCCCAGCAAGCACTGGCACAAGGTTTGGCCAAAGCCAAGTTGGCACAATTGAACGAATTCACCGCGCGTCACCATGCGGCATAAACCCAAGATAAAGGCCAAGCTGTGAGCGACATTCTGAACAAAATCGTCCAAACCAAGCACGAAGAAGTCGCGCTTCGAAAGCGCGCCGTGTCTTTGACGTCGGTCCGCGCAGATGCGCAAAGCCGGGTGTTGACCCGCGACTTTGAAGGCGCTTTGCGCCGCAAAATCGCGGCCGGTCAGGCAGCCGTCATCGCCGAGGTGAAAAAAGCCAGTCCGTCCAAAGGCCTGTTGCGAGAAGACTTCATCCCCGCTGATATCGCCCAAAGCTATGCCATGGGTGACGGCAAAGTCAGCGCGGCGTGTTTGTCGGTGCTGACCGATCAGCAGTATTTCCAAGGCAGTAATGACTACCTCAAGCAAGCCCGTGCCTCTTGCGACTTGCCGGTGTTGCGCAAAGATTTCATGGTCGACATCTACCAAATCTATGAATCGCGCGCCATGGGTGCCGACTGCGTGCTGCTGATTGCAGCTTGTTTAGATGACGCGCAAATGGCCGAATTCGAGGCCGCCGCTCGCAGCCTGGACATGGCGGTGTTGGTCGAGGTGCATGACCGCGCAGAACTTGACCGCGCCTTGAAGCTCAAAACTTCGCTGGTGGGCGTGAACAACCGCAACCTTCGCACGTTTGAGGTGTCTTTGGACACCACCTTGACGCTCATGACCGACTTCCCCACCGACAAATTGCTGGTGACCGAAAGCGGCATTGCCACCCGCGAAGACGTATCTCGTTTGCGTGCGGCAGGCGTGCATGCGTTTTTGGTCGGCGAGGCCTTCATGCGGGCTCCCGAACCGGGCGAGGCTTTGGCCGCTTTGTTCGGTGACTAACCTTTTGCAATCTGCCGACCCTCGGGATTGGCCAGTGCATGCTTCTTGGCGATCCTTGGTGGATATGTTTTGGCTCAGCCAGCAAGGTCAGGCCTTGTTGGCTTTTTTGCAGCAACGCCTGCAAGCGGGTGCACAAATTTACCCCCCTGAGCCTCTTCGCGCCTTGTGCTTAAGCCCATTGCCCGATGTCAAAGTGGTGATATTGGGCCAAGACCCTTACCACGGCATGGGTCAGGCTGAGGGCTTGGCTTTTTCGGTGCCCTCGGGGGTGACAACCCCACCGTCACTTCGCAATATCTTCAAAGAATTGCAGCGAGACTTAGGCCAAGCCCCACCTTTTGAGGCCAGCCTGAGTCCTTGGGCCGCAAATGGGGTGTTGTTGCTCAACACCTGTTTGACTGTGGAGGATGGTTTGCCTGCCAGCCACGCCAAACAAGGTTGGGAGGCGCTCACTGACGCAATTATTCGAGCCATCGCTGAATCTACAAAAGCTTGCGTTTTCATGTTGTGGGGCGCGCATGCGCAGTCCAAGGCCACGTTGATTGCCCAAGCCACAAACCACAAACCCACAACTTGCCTAGTTTTGCAGGCTAACCATCCCTCGCCCTTGTCCGCTTTGCGTGGACCGCAACCCTTCATAGGCTGTGGACATTTTTCAAAGGCGCAGCAGTGGTTGCAATCAAAAGAAATGTCAATGGAGTGGCGTCTAGGCAGGTAAAAACCGCAACTGCTTGTAGGAATTGGTATTTTTCTGGCGTCATCGTCTGTTTTGGCGAGTTAGATATGCTATAGTATTTGGCTCGCTGGAGGGGTGCCCGAGTGGCTAAAGGGGGCAGACTGTAAATCTGTTGGCTTACGCCTACGCTGGTTCGAATCCAGCCTCCTCCACCACAAAGTGCTTGG
>JAIXYA010000267.1 GCA_027490485.1 Comamonadaceae bacterium | reverse complement strand
CTGCTGCCGCTGTGCTGGGTTTGCCCGCTTTTGAAGGAACTTGTGCGCAAGCCCTCGCGTATTGGGCTGAGCTAGCTGTCTGGGGCAGATAATCGCCCGGCCCCCTGCTTATCCATCATGACCGCCCCACCCTCTCACATCACCCACCCCAAAACCATCAAAAGTTTTGTCACCCGCGCTGGTCGCACCACCACGGGTCAAGCCAAGGCCTTGGCAGAACTGGGGCCGAAGTTTGTTCTTCCCTTTCAGCAGACGCCTATGAATGCCACCGAGGTATTCGGCCGGGCCGCGCCGCTGATCTTGGAAATTGGGTTTGGCATGGGCGACGCTACTGCCCATATTGCAGCAGTTCGGCCAGAGGACGATTTTTTGTGCTGCGAGGTCCATGAACCAGGCGTTGGCGCTTTGCTCAAACGTGTGGGCGAGCAAGACCTTGGCAATATCCGCATCCTGCAACACGACGCGGTAGAGGTGTTGGAGCACATGCTGATGCCCAACAGCTTGGATGGGGTGCATATCTTTTTTCCCGACCCATGGCACAAGCTGCGCCACCACAAGCGTCGTCTGATTCAAGGACCTTTTGTGCAGCAGTTGTTGGGGCGTATGAAGACGGGTGCTTATTTGCACGTGGCCACCGACTGGCAACCTTATGCCGAGCATATTTTGGCGGTGTTACAAGCAGAAACAGGCTTGGCCAACGCCAGCAGCCGCGCCGATGGCTATGCCGATCAGCCGTCCTACCGACCCTTAACCAAATTTGAAAACCGCGGCCTGCGCCTAGGCCACGGCGTATGGGACTTGGTATTCGAAAAGGCTTAAAGTCGCTCGGCCACCCAGCCCTGCACACTGGCCAATGCTGCGTCCAAACCAGCAGGCTGTGTGCCACCGGCCATGGCCATGTCGGGCTTGCCGCCGCCTTTGCCGCCCACTTGTTGCGCCACAAAATTCACCAACTCACCGGCTTTGACTTTGCCCAAAGTGTCGGCGGTCACGCCAGCAGCGATTTGCACCTTGTCGCCATCCACACTGGCCAACACCACCACCGCGGTTTTGAGTTTGTCTTTGAGCTTGTCCAAGGTCTCGCGCAAGGCCTTGGCGTCAGCGCCAGGCAGGCGTGCGGCCAAGAGCTTGATGCCTTTCAGTTCCACCGCTTGACCGCTCAATTCATCGCCTTGCGATGAGGCCAGCTTGCCTTTGAGGGCAGCGAGTTCTTTCTCCAGCCCTTTGACTTGGTCCAGCACTTGGTGGATGCGCTGATTCAACTCGGCGGTGGGGGCACGCAAGCTGCCAGCCGCCTCGTGCACCGTGCGCTCCAAACCTTGCACATAGGCCAAGGCATTGGCGCCGGTGACCGCTTCGATGCGGCGCACCCCAGCGGCCACGCCACTCTCGGACACCACTTTAAAGAGGCCAATATCCCCCGTACGCTGCACATGGGTGCCGCCGCACAGCTCGCGGCTGGAGCCAATGTCAAGCACCCGCACGGTTTCGCCGTATTTCTCGCCAAACAACATCATGGCGCCGGTTTTTTGCGCGGATTCGATGTCCATCACCCGCGCTTGGGTGCTGGCATTGGTCAAAATTTCGGCGTTGACCCGCGCTTCAATGTCAGCGATTTGCGCATCCGTCACCGGCGCGTTGTGGGCAAAGTCAAAACGGGTGCGCTCATCATTCACCAGCGAGCCTTTTTGCTGCACATGCTCGCCCAGCACCTCGCGCAAAGCCTTGTGCATCAAGTGGGTGGCGCTGTGGTTGCGCACCGTGGCCGCACGCACGCCGGAACGCACCGTTGCGGTCAGGCTGTCGCCCACATTCAGCGTGCCTTGTGCCAGTGTGCCGTGGTGGCCAAACACATCGGCCTTGATTTTTTGGGTGTCGCCCACCTCAAAACGGGCCGAGCCGCTGACCAAATCGCCTTGGTCGCCCACTTGGCCGCCGCTCTCGGCGTAAAAAGGGGTGTGGTCCAAAACCACCACGCCACTTTGGCCGTGGTTCAAAGCCGCCACCGACACACCGTCGTGGTACAGCGCCAAAATTTTGGCGGGGGCTTGCAGGCTCTCGTAACCCACAAACGTGGTGGCTGCACCGCTGTAGTCCAGCGCCTTGTCCATCTTGAATTTACCAGCCGCTCGTGCTTGGTTTTTTTGGCGGTCCATGGCGGCATCGAAACCGGCTTCGTCCACTTGCAAAGCACGTTCGCGGCAGACATCGTTGGTCAGGTCCAGCGGAAAGCCATAGGTGTCGTGCAACTTGAAAGCCACCTCGCCGGGCAGAACCTTCACACCATGGGCCAAGGCTTCGTCCAAGATGTGCATGCCAATTTCCAGCGTCTCGTAAAACCGCTCTTCCTCGGTTTTCAAAATCGCGGTGATGCGCTCAGCCTGCGCTGCCAAATTGGGGTAGGCAGCGCCCATGAGGGCGACCAAATCGGGCACCAGTTTGTGGAAGAACGGGGTTTTTTGGCCCAACTTGTAGCCGTGGCGTATGGCGCGGCGGATGATGCGCCGCTGCACATAGCCACGCCCCTCGTTGGAAGGCACGACGCCATCGCTGACCAAAAACGCAGTAGCCCTCAAATGGTCGGCGATCACCCGCAGCGAAGGGGTGCCTAAGTCGGCGCAGCCGGTTTCTCTCCCTGCTGCTTTGATCAGCGTGGCGAACAGGTCAATTTCATAGTTGCTGTGCACATGCTGCAAGATGGCGGCCAAGCGCTCCAAGCCCATGCCGGTGTCAACGCAAGGCGCGGGCAGCGGTGTGAGGGAGCCGTCTTCGTGCATTTCAAATTGCATGAACACGTTGTTCCAGATTTCGATGAAGCGGTCGCCATCTTCCTCGGGGCTGCCGGGGGGGCCGCCAGGGATGTGGTCGCCATGGTCGTAAAAGATTTCAGAGCACGGGCCGCAAGGGCCGGTGTCGGCCATCATCCAAAAGTTGTCGCTCTTGTAGCGCCCACCCTTGTTGTCGCCAATGCGGATGACGCGATCAGGAGGCAGACCAATCTCTTTGGTCCAAATATCGTAGGCCTCGTCGTCCTCTTGGTAGACGGTGGCGAGCAGCCGCTCTTTGGGGAGTTTGTAGACCTCGGTCAGCAGCTCCCATGCCCACTTCAGGCTCTCGCGCTTGAAGTAATCGCCAAACGACCAGTTGCCCAGCATTTCGAAAAACGTGTGGTGGCGAGCGGTGTAGCCCACGTTTTCCAAGTCGTTGTGTTTGCCACCCGCTCGCAAGCAGGCTTGCACCGAGGCGGCACGCACATACGAGCGCTTATCGGAGCCCAAAAACACGTCTTTGAACTGCACCATGCCCGAGTTGGTGAACATCAAGGTGGGGTCGTTGCCCGGCACCAAGGGGCTGGAAGCCACCACGGTGTGGCCTTTGGCGGCGAAGAAATCGAGAAAACTTTGCCGAATGTCGGCGACAGAAACAGGGGCGGAAGTCATAAGGAATTTTATGCCATGATTGAGATTGAACCTCTAATCACATTGGCTTACCCATGGACATGCAAACCTCACCACTGGCCTTGCTCAAAGACCCCAGCTTGCTCAAAACCGATGCGCTGATCAACGGCGAATGGGTCAAAGGCTCACACCGATTTGATGTGCTGGACCCCAGCAACGGCCGCAAACTGGCCGATGTGGCCAACCTCGGACCTGATGACGCCACCCGTGCCATCGCCGCAGCCGACGCCGCATGGCCTGCATGGCGCAATAAAACCGCCAAAGAGCGCAGTATTGTTTTGCGCAAATGGTATGACTTGCTCATGGCCAACGTGGAAGATTTGGGCCGCATCCTCACCGCTGAGCAAGGCAAGCCCTATGCTGAAGCCAAAGGCGAAGTGGCTTATGGTGCCAGTTTTGTCGAGTGGTATGCCGAAGAAGCCAAGCGGGTCAACGGCGAAACCCTGCCCCAGTTTGACAACAACCGCCGCCTGATGGTGTTGCAGCAGCCCATAGGCGTGTGTG
>JAIXYA010000117.1 GCA_027490485.1 Comamonadaceae bacterium | reverse complement strand
TCCATTGCCCCTTGAGGAGAACCAGTTCTCGATCACAATGGAATTCATCTACTTCGCTGTCATGTCCGGGCAGCATACAAACCACTGTTTGGCCTTGTTGACGAAGTTGACTGATAGCTTGATGCAAACCAGCATCTTCGCCCCAAGGGGCACGAATCGCGGCTTGGGGAACGGGGCGCTGAATCAAACTGACCAAGGCTTTGATATCAAGACTAAAACCTGCCGCAGGGCGTTTGCGCCCAAACAAGGCACCTACTTCGTCGTAGCGGCCACCACGCACCAGTGCATCACTGGCTTCAGGCACAAACACTGCAAACCGTGGGCCACTGTAATAGGCGGCACCTCGCAAGTCAGCCAAGTCGATACTGACTTGATGACCATGCACATGTGTTGCCAACCAGCGCAACTGTGCAAGAGCCAACATGACCTCAGGCCAATCCTTGAATATCACCTCAGCACGGTCTAAAACATCCAAGCCACCGTATAGCTGAACCAAGGCCACCAAAGCCTCGCGCAAAGGTGTTGGCAATGAAGCGCCTATGCTACGCATGGCGCTGATATCTTTGTTGGACAAGGCCTGCGCAATTGCTTCGTGCTGAGAAGCCGTCAAGCCCTGCTCACGCAACAGAGAGGGAAGAATACGGGCGTCGCTTAAATCAACATGAAATGAAGAAATATCGCTGGCCTTTAAACACTGCAAAGCCAGTTGCAAAATTTCTAAATCAGCCTCCAAACCCGCATGGCCGTAAATTTCCGCACCCAACTGCAAAGGCTCGCGGGTGGCGTAGGGACCAGGCGCACGGGTGTGCAGCGTGGGGCCACAGTAGCAAAGACGGGTGACACCAGCGCGGTTAAGCAAATGCGCATCAATGCGAGCGACTTGTGGCGTGGTGTCTACCCGCAACCCCAAAGTGCGCCCAGACAGTTGATCGACTATCTTGAAAGTTTGAAGGTCAAGAGCGCTTCCCGTACCCGACAGAAGCGATTCAATATGCTCCATCAAGGGGGGGATCACAAGCTCATAGCCAAAGACACGCGCAGTGTCCAAGCACAAACGTCTGAGCTCTTCGATGTGCCTGGCTTCTGAGGGCAAAACATCGGCAATATGATCTGGCAAGACCCAAGCAGTCATGAGGGGGATGGCTGTTAAAAAAGGGATTCTACTGGGACACTAGAGTAGCCACCAAAGCAGCAACATACCCGCCACGATGCAACTCAAACCTATAAATCTGACTTGGCCATCATCCATTTGCATGAGGGCCATGAAGGCACGCTTCCACGCCTGCGGAGAAGCAAAGGGGAACAAGCCCTCGATGATGAGCACCAAGGCCAAAGCAACCCACAGGGTTTGGCTGTCCATCGCAGCAGGACGACTTATTTTTTGGCAGAGCCAGCGTTAGCAGCGCCGCTACCGCGCATGGCTTTGAAGAAATCGGTGCTAGGGTCTAAAACCATCACATCCGATTTTTTGTTGAAGCTGGCTTTATAGGCTTCTATGCTTTGGTAGAACTGCGCAAACTGTGGGTCTTTGCCAAAGGCATCGGCATACAAACGAGCGGCTTCCGCATCACCCTCACCCTTGATTTTTTGCGCATCGCGGTAAGCATTGGCCAAGGCAACTTCACGTTGACGATCGGCATCAGCACGGATTTTTTCACCCTCAGCGCCGCCGGTTGATCGCAGTTCGTTGGCCACGCGTTTACGCTCGGCCTCCATGCGACGGTAAACGGACTCGGTGATGGTGTCCACATAATCTGCACGGGTGATGCGAACGTCCACCACATCAATGCCCCAAGGCTTTTCACCCTTGACGATTTCGAGGACCTCGCGCTTGACGTCCACCATCAAGGCTTCACGCTTGAGTGAAAGAAGGTCCTTCACAGTACGCTTGTTGATTTCTTCTTGAAAAGCATTGCGCACCACTCGGGTGAGTTGCTGAGCGCCAGCTTTTTCATCCAAACCCACGTTGCGAATGTATTGCGATGGGTCGGAAATACGCCAACGCACATACCAGTCGATCACCATACGCTGCTTTTCTGCGGTGAGCATGGGCTCAGAGTCCACGTTATCCAAGGTCAGCAAGCGCTTGTCGATGAAGTTGACGTTTTGAAAAGGCGGTGGCAATTTGAAGTTCAGACCAGGTTCGGTAATGACCTTTTTGATCTGACCCAATGAGTACACCACACCATATTGGCGTTGATCCACCACAAAAATCGTTGAGCTCAGCAACAGCAGCCCAAGCATGGCGGAAGAAATGTAAAGACCTAGTTTGTTCATATTGGGCAATTCAGCGCAAATCGCGGTCGCGTTGACGGCTGTCACGACCACGGTTATCGGGGGGGGAAGAAGGCATGGCGGGGCTGGGAACAGACCCGCTGCCATCAAGCGTGTTACCAGTATTGACCGAGGCATTGGCAGCCGCGGCAGGCGTGCCGTTGAGTTGCATGATTTTGTCGAGCGGCAGATACAACATATTGGAGCCCTGCTTGGACTCGACCAACACCTTGGTCACGTTGGTGTAGATCTCTTGCATGGCATTGATGTACAAACGGTCACGTGTCACCTGAGGCGCTTTTTGGTATTCAGCGTACAAAGACTTGAAGCGCTGCGCGTCACCTTGGGCCTGCGCCACGATGCGAGACTTGTAGGCATCCGCCTCTTGTTTTAAGCGTGAAGCTGAACCCACCGCACGAGGAATCACATCGTTGGCATAAGCTTCAGCTTCATTTTTGGCACGTTCGCGCTCTTGTCCGGCTTTGAGCACATCGTCGAACGCGGCCTGCACTTGCTCAGGAGGACGAACACCACCTTGTTGCAAATTGATGCCAACCACCTCAATACCCACGTTGTACTGATCCAAGATGGTTTGCATGATTTTTCGCACACGCGGGGCGATTTGCTCACGGTCTTCAGACAAGGCGGCGTCCATGCGCATCTTGCCCACCACTTCACGCACCGCCGTATCGGCAGCTTGCAAGACCGCATCTGTCGGGTTTTTGCTTTCAAACAAATAAGCACGCGCATCGGTAAGTCGGTACTGCACAGCAAATTTGATTTCAACGATGTTTTCATCTTCAGTCAACATTGCTGACTCACGCAAACCCGTGGCCTTGATGATGGCGTCTCGGCCAACATCGAGTGAACGAATTTGGGTGACAAACACCACTTCGTGGCGTTGAATAGGGTATGGCATTCGCCAATTGAAACCTGCGCCTACGGTGCTGTGGTAGCGCCCAAATTGGGTAATAACGGCTTGCTGACCCTCTTGGACAATAAAGAAGCCTGTGCCCAACCAAATCAAGACCACAACACCCGCCACCACACCCAGCAAGCCACCGGCTTGCTTGAAATCAGGATTGAAACCGCCACCACCGCCGGGTGGCTGGTTGCCGCCGCCTCTGTTTTGACCCAAGAATTTATTCAATTTGCGGCTGAGATCACGCCACAGCTCATCCAGATCGGGGGGGCCATTGGATGCAGAAGGGCGTGGGCGTTTTGCGTCGTCAGGGGGCTGCTGCTGAGAGCCTTCGGGAGGTGGCGTTGAGCCGTTGTTGTTCTGATTAGCGTCATCGCCTCTGCCCCAACGGCCATCGTTCAAATTGAACATACCCGCAAAGCGTCGTCGAATAGGCCAAAACCAAGTTAAGAAATTCATGCGCAGTCAATCAAAAAAAGTGGCAAGCCGCCATTGTGCCTAAACCTGAAGGCATACTTTGGAATCAAACATTTAACGGTGAAATGCTAAGGGATAAGGGTCGCGCCGTGGCCTGTAGTGCTGTCTGCAACAAGCGTTGACGCAAAGAGTCTATATTGTCTCCTGTTTGCGCACTGATAAAAATGCGCGGAACAGCCAAACCCTCCATGATGAATACATCTTGCAACATTCTCGGTTGTTGGTCACTGGGCAAGGCATCGACCTTGTTAAACACCAGCAACTGGGGAACATCTGTGGCGCCAATATCCTCTAAAACGGATTGCACTTGAACGATTTGCTCAGGGTAATCTGGGTGGGAGCAGTCCACCACATGCAACAATAAGTCGGCACTGGTGGCTTCTTGCAAAGTGGCTGCAAAAGCATCAACCAGTCCATGCGGCAAATCACGGATAAATCCCACGGTGTCCGATAAGGAAATTTGGCAGCCATTGGCGCCTTCATCTGACAAATACAGTTGACGCGTGGTGGTGTCTAAGGTGGCAAACAACTGATCGGCAGCATAGGCCCGAGCCTTGACCAAGGCATTGAACAAGGTGGATTTGCCCGCATTGGTGTAACCCACCAAAGAAACATTAAAGACTTGGTTGCGTTCGCGTTGACGCCGCTGTGTGTTGCGCTGTTTTTTTACTTTGTCTAGACGCTCTTTGGTGCGCTTGATGGACTCGCCAATCATGCGTTTGTCCAATTCGATTTGGGTCTCCCCTGGACCACCTCGGTTGCCAATACCACCGCGCTGACGCTCCAAATGCGACCAACGTCGAACCAATCGGGTGCTGAGGTACTGAAGCCGCGCCAACTCCACTTGCAACTTACCCTCATGGCTACGCGCTCGCTGGGCAAATATTTGCAAAATCAACATGGTTCGGTCGTTGACCGGCATCTCTAACAGGCGCTCCAAATTGCGTTGCTGAGCAGGGCTTAAAGACTGGTCAAACAATATCTCACAGGCGCCGTGAAGTACTGCCATGTCTTTGATTTCCTGCGCTTTGCCCGAACCGACAAACAAGGCCGCATCGGGGGCTCGACGTTTACAAGTCATACGTGCAACGGGTACCAAGCCTGCTGTGCTGGCCAGCTGTGCCAGTTCGTCCAAGTCCTCATCGAAATGGGGAAGACCCAAATCCACCCCCACCAACAAGGTGTTTGCTTGACTATCAGACTGAGGGTTAGACAAAAGGGACGAAAAGGCGGTCGTTATTGCGCAGACCCAGGCTCATCACCATCGACTTGCGCAAAATTCACAGGGCGTCCGGGCACGATGGTCGAAATGGCGTGCTTGTAAACCATTTGGGTAACCGTGTTTCGAAGAAGGACCACATATTGGTCAAAGGACTCAATCTGGCCCTGCAACTTGATGCCATTGACCAAATAGATAGACACAGGCACATGTTCCTTGCGCAGGATATTAAGAAACGGGTCTTGTAAAAGTTGCCCTTTTTGATTCACGATATTCTCCGTGTCAGTTGATATTCATAACATACCACAGTCAAACCCCTACTTAATTCATACATATCAAAAGTTCTGTTTTCTTTTCCGCCGCTTGATAACCACATTCAAACGCCAAGACCATTTCACGAGCAGGTACCCGCCGGTGGCTGTTCCAACCGCAAACAGGCCCATGCCCACCAGCGTTGGCAGGCCATATTCACTCAACCATTGAGCCGGCAAGAGGGACATCGAAACATCTGCCTGCACTTCATCACCCAGTACCCTCGAGCCAAGCTGGTAGGCCAACCAAAGCCAAAAACCAATGGTCAGGGGGTTGGTCACCATGGTCATGAGCGCAGCAACAGGAATGTTGGCACGCCATTTCACGCAATGAACTGCGGCGACCAAGAGCTGAGCAGCAGGAATGGCAAAACCCCAAAACAGCCCCACAGCAACACCGCGTGCGACAGCCTCATGCTGCAAACGCCATAGCTGGGGGTCAGACAGCTTGTCCGCGTAGGGCTGAAGACGTGGGTGCTTTGCCCAAAATTCTTTGTCAGGCACCCAACGCTGCAAAGTTTTGCTCAATAACCCTTGGGATTGCTTCATATCTGTATGTTGCCTGCTCAGCCATTCAGCACAAAGCAGGAATTTTCGACCAAATACTCAGAATTAACCGAAGTGAATGATGAAAATATTCAGGATAAAAGTGATTTAATTTCCGCACTTCAACATTTTAAGCAACACCCTCATTTATGGAAACTATTGCTCCTCTTTGGCTTTGGGCCACGTTTGTCGCCATTGTGGTGGTGTCCCTGTTTGTCGATTTCGTGGTCTTGAAAAAACAAGGCGCACATGACATCGGGGTGAAAGAAGCGCTCAACTGGTCATTGGTTTGGATCGCATTGAGTTTCTTATTCAATGGATTTTTTTGGTGGGCGGTCAAAGACACGACGGGCTCAACAGAAATAGCCAATACCAAGTCCTTGGAATTTTTGGCCGGCTATTTGATTGAAAAATCATTGGCGATAGACAATATTTTTGTTTTCTTGATGATCTTTACTTACTTTTCAGTTCCCTTGAAATTTCAAAAACGGGTTCTGATGATTGGCATCATTGGGGCCATTGTTTTACGTACGGTGATGATTTTGGCAGGCGGATGGTTGCTGGCCGAGTTTCACTGGATTCTTTATGTATTTGGCGCCTTTTTGATATTGACTGGCGTCAAAATGTGGATGGCTGCTGGCAAAGAGCCGGATCTGAATGACAACCCCGCTTTGAAACTTTTGCGTAAATTTTTACCCGTCAGCAAGGATTTTGACGGGGAGAAGTTCATGACGATTGAAAACGGCAAAAAAATTGCCACCCCTCTTTTCATGGTGATCTGCTTGATCGCACTCACCGACATCATCTTTGCGGTGGACTCCATCCCTGCCATCTTTGCTATCACCAGCGACCCCTTCATCGTTCTCACCAGCAATGTCTTGGCGATTCTGGGCTTGAGAGCGATGTATTTTTTGCTGGCTGCAGTAGCAGACAAATTCCACTTGCTCAGCTACGGTTTGGCCCTCATCTTGGTCTTTATTGGCGTGAAAATGTGTCTGATTGACGTCTACAAAATGCCTGTGACGGTGTCTTTGGGCGTGGTGGTTGCTATTTTGGCGATCACCATGGTCTGGAGCGTTCGCACCGCCAAACCGAAGGCGCTCTAGGCAGATTCCAGCAAGAGCTGAACCAGCGGGTGCTGAACTTTCTTCTCCGTTCCGATGGCGAAAAAATGTTCACTCACCCCCTCGCAAGCACCTAAGCGCTGAACGCCGTACTGGGAAATCAAATTTTCGTGACCCCATTCAGCAGCAGGGAACACGCCCATGCCACTGGCACCAAAGGTTTTCAGCAAGGCACTGTCTTCAAACTCACCCACGATGCGGGGCCTGATGCCCCGTTGTTCAAACCACAGGTCCAACCGATCTCGGCTGGCAGTATGAACCGTGGGCAGCAATACAGGCACCGTGGCCAGACACGCTGGAAACTCTGCAGTGATTTGTTTCAACAACGCAGGCGCTCCATACCAAGCGATGCTGGAGGAGCCAAGCGCGTGGCTGTAGAGCTTGATATTGGGATTGGGTGCTGCTGGCTGGTCTGAAATGACGATATCGAGCTTATGAATTGCCAAGTCCCCTAAAAGGTCATTGAACTGCCCCTCAAGACACAGCAAACGTAAATTCGGTTCGGTCATCACAGGTTTAAGTAAATGGTGA
>JAIXYA010000067.1 GCA_027490485.1 Comamonadaceae bacterium | reverse complement strand
TTGTCGCGTGGTGGGCGCAAGTCCACCGTGGGTACCACCACTGAAATTTGGCACTTTCTGCGGCTGCTGTATGTGAAGCTGGGCACACAGCATTGCATCCATGACGATGCTGCGGTGCAACCGCAAACGCCTGAGCGCTTAACTGCTTTGTTGATGCGCGAATACCGCGGCCAGCACATTGGTTTGCTCAGTCCCTTGGTGATGAACCGCAAAGGCGTTTACACCGAATTGGCGGATTGGGCGCGTCCACGTGGCTACACCCATTTACGTGTGGATGGCAATTTTTTACCGACCACCGGTTTCCCGCGCCTTGATCGCTTTAAAGAACACACCATCGAACTGCCGGTGGCAAGTTTGACCATAGACCCCGCACAAGAAGAGGTGTTGCGCCAAGCCTTGCTCACCGCCTTGGAGCATGGCAAAGGTGTGGTGCATGTGCTGAGCGACATAGGCGCTTTGAAAGAGGCGATGCTGAACGGCGAGTCAACAGCGGGCATTGGTCATTTACAAGCGTATTCCACGCGCCGCGCTTGCCCTGTGTGCGATACCTCTTACGCAGAGCTTGACCCACGGCTGTTCTCCTACAACAGCAAGCATGGTTGGTGTGGTGACTGCGTGGGTACAGGTTTGGCTCTGTCGCGTGAACAACGCAAAGCCATGGACGATTCGGTGGGTGATGCCCAAGATAAAGGCCGAGAAAAAAGTTTTGCTGAACCTGAGTTGGACGAGGTCAGCGACAAAGCCTGTGCAGCTTGCGCAGGTACCCGCTTGAACGCTACCGCCAGAGCGGTGTACTTTGGTGGTGCTGCGATTACCGAGTTGGCGCAACGCAGCGTGGTCGACATGTCGACCTGGGTTAAAGGCTTGCGTTTGCAAGGACGCGATGCCGATATTGCGCGTGACCTTTTGCCGGAAATTGAAAGTCGCTTGGCGTTTCTAGAACGTGTGGGCTTGGGTTATTTGACCTTGGACCGTGGCGCACCCACGCTCAGCGGTGGCGAGGCGCAGCGCATCCGTTTGGCCGCACAGTTGGGCAGCAATTTGCAAGGCGTTTGTTATGTGTTGGACGAACCTACCATTGGCTTGCATGCCCGTGACAACCATATCTTGCTTGATGCTTTAAAAAGCCTGAGCGACAAAGGCAACACATTGGTGGTGGTCGAGCACGACGAAGACACCATACGCCGTGCAGACCACATCATTGACATTGGCCCCAGTGCTGGCAAGCGCGGTGGCCATTTGGTGGCCCAAGGCTCTGTGGCGGACGTCATGGGTGCATCAGACTCTCAAACTGGTCGCTATTTGCGTCATGCCATGCAACACCCATTGCAAGTGCGGCGTAGCGTCACTCTGGATCAGCGCAGCAAAAGTAAAACAGAAAGTCTGCAAGTGATGGGTGCAGATTTGCACAACTTGGGAACCCTGTCGACTGCATTTCCTTTGCATCGCTTGGTGGCGGTGACGGGCGTGAGTGGTTCGGGTAAATCCACCTTGGCGCGTGATGTGTTGCTCGCCAATGTGCAGACGGTGGTGAGTTTGCGCTCCACCCAAGCAGGCCGCAAAGCCCACGATGCTGGCAAGTTGCCTGTGTGGCAAGGCTGTGTGGGTTTGACGGGTTATGAAAGCATTGAGCGTGTGCTGGAAGTCGATCAAACCCCGATTGGTAAAACACCGCGCAGTTGCCCGGCCACCTACATTGGTTTTTGGGACACCATTCGTAAGTTGTTTGCCGAAACTTTGGAAGCCAAAGCAAGAGGCTATGGGCCAGGGCGCTTCAGTTTCAACACCGGTGAAGGCCGATGCCCTGGTTGCGAAGGACAAGGTTTGCGCACGATCGAGATGAGTTTTTTGCCCGATGTCAAAGTGCTCTGCGAGGTGTGCAGGGGCGCACGTTTCAATCCGGAAACTTTGTCGGTGCGATGGCGTGGCAAAAGCATTGGTGAGGTCTTACAAATGGAGGTCGATGAAGCGGTGGACTTCTTCGCCGCCATGCCCCTCATCAGCCACCCATTGCAGTTGTTGAAAGACGTGGGTTTGGGTTACCTCACATTAGGCCAACCTTCACCTACCCTGAGTGGCGGTGAGGCGCAGCGCATCAAGTTGGTGACTGAACTCTCCAAGGTCAAAGGCGAGGTGGCGCGTCGTGGTCAAAAAACGCCGCACACCCTGTATGTCTTGGATGAACCCACTGTGGGCTTGCACATGGCGGATGTGGACAAGCTCATCCGTGTGTTGCATCGCTTGGTCGACGGGGGTCACAGCGTCATTGTCATTGAGCATGATTTGGATGTCATCGCTGAAGCCGATTGGGTCATCGATTTGGGCCCCGAAGGCGGCAATGGCGGCGGTAGGGTCGTGGGTGCAACCACCCCTGAGGGCTTGGTGAAGCTTGGGACGCACACCGGTGTGGCTTTGGCGCCGGTATTAGCGCGAACCTGATCCCAGTCATTGCGATTGGCTGTCATTGCGAGCGAAGCGAAGCAACCTAACCAAGGCGTATGCGCCAATAACCAGGGATTGCTTCGTCACTGCGTTCCTCGCAATGACAGGGTTAGCCACCCGACAGGTTTAGCCCGCCGATCCCAAGGCCAATCCGGCATGCTCGCGCAGCGGGTGAAAGTGAATTTTGGGAAAGCGCTCTTGGGCCAAGCGCACGTCATAAGGCGAGGTACACAAATACGCCAGTGATTGGGCCGCGTCAGTGGCCATGCGCTGGGGGTAGGCGTTGATGAACTCTTTCAGCTCTGCCGGCGTGTCTGCGGTGATCCAGCGCGCACCGGTGTAGCTGCTGTTTTCCAAGCGCACATCGCAGTCGTATTCGCCACGCAAGCGGTGCTGCACCACTTCAAACTGCAACTGACCAATCGCTCCCAAGAGCATGGCGCCACCCATCTCAGGTTTGAACACTTGGATGGCACCCTCTTCACCCAATTGCTCCAATCCAGTTTGCAGTTGCTTGGTGCGCAATGGGTTTTTCAAAATCACCGTCATGAACATTTCGGGTGCGAAAAACGGCAGGCCAGTGAATTGCAGGGCCGCGCCATCGGTGATGGTGTCGCCGAGCTGCACACCACCGTGGGTGGTGAAGCCAATGATGTCGCCGGCATAGGCCTCGTCCACCGCTTCGCGGCGTTGGCTCAAGAATGTCACGACAGAGGTGGGCCGCAACTCTTTCGCGCTGCGCTGCACTTTGAGCTTCATGCCCGGTGCATAGCGGCCCGAGGCCACGCGCACAAAGGCAATGCGGTCACGGTGGTTGGCATCCATGTTGGCTTGCACCTTGAACACCACGCCCGAAAAACCGTTGTCTTCGGGTTGCACGGTTTTGTCCACCGCTTGTTTGTTCACCAGCAACTGGCTCATGCGTGGGCCGGGTGAAGGGGCCAAATCCACCAAGGCGTCGAGCACTTCCATGACACCAAAGTTGTTCACACCAGAACCGAAAAACACCGGGGTTTGTTTGCCCGCCAAAAATGCTTCGCGGTCAAACGTGGGCGAGGCACCCGTGGCCAACTCCATGCTGTCCATGGCGGTTTGCCATTCCAAACCAAAGCGCTCGGCCAACTTGGCTTGCTCGGTCAATGGGACAGTTTCAAAGTCTTGCGGCAAGCGTTCGCTGCCCGACTCGAACACGGTCATGGCTTGGGTGCGCAAATTGACGATGCCACCAAAGGATTTGCCTTGGCCCACAGGCCAGGTCATGGGCACACAGGGCATGCCCAGTTCGCGCTCCACCTCGTCCAAGATGTCGAGCGGGTCGCGCACCTCGCGGTCCATTTTGTTGACAAAGGTGATGATGGGCGTGTCGCGTTGTCGGCAGACCTCGATCAAGCGGCGGGTTTGCGCTTCCACACCATTGGCCGCGTCGATCACCATCAAGGCTGAATCAACAGCGGTGAGCACGCGGT
>JAIXYA010000265.1 GCA_027490485.1 Comamonadaceae bacterium | reverse complement strand
TCAAAGGGAAATAGTGATTGCCCTCAAGCAAGACGGTATCTTCACTTTCAGCGACGACGGTGTTGTTCCAAATGGCTTGCATGGGTGCTTTCTTCTTTTGTGGGTTGCTAAATCCATTATCGACTCAGACACCTCTTCTGCGCAGGGCAGGGCTAAATTTGTACTTATGGCGTAAAAACCAAAGGGATTGGCACTTGAAACTCAATAAATAAAAATATTTCGCTAAACTTTTGCCAAAATCATCCGATACGTCAAATTCCATTTATTTAATAATTTTTAACCCTTTGGAGCTTTCCCCATGCCTTATGACAACCTGTCTTCACCAATGACACCCACCTGCGCATGTTGCGCTCCTGCGCCTTTGCGCTCCGGCCTAGGTGTGAACCGCCGTGGCTTTTTGAACCTTGGTGCTGCTGGTGTGGCGGGTGCGGCTTTGGCCAGCATGGCGCCCAGCAAAAGTTTCGCTGCCAGTGGCAATTACGAAGCCATGTTGGTCAACTGTATTGACCCCCGTTTCACCACCCTCAGCTGGCAGTACATGGGCTTGATCCAAGGTGTCAGCCGCGACAAGCTGGAAGACAACTACAGCCACTTTGTGATGGCTGGTGGTCCCATCGGCGCGGTTCACCCCAAGTTTGCAAGCTGGCACGCCACTTACTGGGATAACTTGGATGTCACCGTGTCCTTGCACCATATCAAGCGCGTGATTGGTATTTCCCACCGCGATTGCGGCGCTGCCAAATTGGCTTTTGGCGCTGACGCTGTGTCAGACAAAGACAAAGAAACCGAAGCCCATTCTGAAGCCCTGTCCATGTTCCGCAAGGAAGTGAACAAACGTCACCCCAAGTTGAGCGTGATCACCGGCATCATGAACACCAATGGACGTGTCGACTTGATCGGCTAAGCCAGTCCATCTAAAAAAGACAGCAGCAAGCGGTTGACCTCTAGGGGTTGCTCTTGCTGCACCCAATGGCCTGCATGTGGGATGAGCTGACACAAGCGCATCTTGCTGCAGGCTTTGGTTTGCATGGCCTCATAAGCGCCTGGCATTTGGTAGACACCCCAGTCTGAGGCTCCCGCGATAAACGCGGAGGGAACGTCAATGGTTTTGCCGCCCCATGGCTGTCCCAGTTGGGCAAAAAGTCCCGCATCAGTGCCGCAGCGGTACCACTGCAATCCGCCTTGAAAGCCGGTGCGTTGGTACTCGGCTGCATACACGGCCAAGTCCGAGTCGGGCAGCCATTTGCAGGCGGCAATGGCTTGGCTTGAAGGCATGAAAGGCGCGACCGCCTTGGCCATGGTGTCGTTGGCACCCATGATGTAGTAATCGGGCAATTCAGCCCAAGCCTGCGCAGTCCAACCGGCCAGCGGATGGGGTTGGTTGGGCGCCCAATCGGCGCTTTTGACGTGGTAGTAAGCCCGCAAAAAAGCCTGCAAACCCTGAGGCGCATGCCACATGTCGGTGTTGGCTTGTGGCCCTGAGTAGTACCACTGGTAATGCTGGCGTGGTGGCTGCAAGCTGCACAAGCCGTGAACCACTCCAGTGATTTTTTGGTGAACGGTCAACGCATCGGTGCTAGGGGGCGGTCCGGCAAAAGGTGCACTCATCATCACCACCGCTTGAAACACGTCGGGGCGGGTAAGTGAGCACCATGCGGCAACTGGTGAACCAAAATCGTGGCCAATCACACACGCCACTTGCTTGTGTCCCAAGGCGTGGACCAAGGCCACCGCATCGTCCACCAATTGCAGCATGTGGCTGGCCTGCCAGTCACCCTCAAAACTATCGTCTGCGCCAGTGGTGCGGCCATAGCCACGTTGGTCGGGGGCGACCACGTGAAAGCCTGCAGTAGCCAACACCGGTAACTGGTGTCGCCAGCTGTAGGCCAACTCTGGAAAACCATGCAGCAGCAACAACAGTGGCTTGTCTGCTCCGCCGGTTTCAAACCCTGCCTCAAGGTAATGCATGCGCAAGCCTTGGCCTGTGTCGGCATAGCCAGCGCGTACGCCTTCAGGCAAGGGCAGGGGGGGAAGTGATGTGCTCACAGCAAGGGTGCTTTCATGCAAAGGCTTAGGCGGGCAAGCGCAACGGCAGTTGACGCAAGCGCTGACCGGTCAGGGCAAACAACGCATTCGCCACCGCAGGGGCCACAGGCGGCGTGCCGGGATCGCCCACGCCCTCGGGGTGGGCTTCACTGTCGATGATGTGGGTGTCCACCACCGGTGCTTGCGGCATGCGCAGTACGGGGTAGTTGTTGAAGTTGTTTTGTTGAACGCGGCCCTTGTCGATGGTGATTTCGCCAAACAAAGCGGCGGACAAACCAAACACCACTGAACTTTCCATTTGCTGTGCAATCAGCATCGGGTTGATGGCGGTGCCGCAATCGATGGCACACACCACGCGGTGCACCACGATTTGCTGGTTCTGCACCGACACCTCGGCCACTTGCGCCACGATGCTGCCAAACGATTCATGCAAGGCGATACCCAAGGCCCGCAGTGCGCCATCAGGGCCGACCGCAGGCGCTTGTCGCCAGCCGCTTTTGTCAGCCGCCAGTTGCAACACCTTGGCATGGCGGGGATGGTTTTTCAGCAGCCCTAAGCGAAAGTCCAAGGGGTTTTGACCGGCAGCAAAAGCCATTTCATCGACAAAACTTTCTTTGAAAAACGCTTGGTGCGAGTGACCGACGGAGCGCCAAAAACCCACTGGAATCGGAAGGTCGACTGCCACATGGGCAATGCGGGCATTCGGCCATTCATAGGCTTGGTCGAAAGCACCTTCGGCGGTGGTTTTGTCGGGGCCTGCGCCTGGCAGACCAAACGAACGCGCCATGACTTGCGGCACGATGGCTTGGCTGGCCGAGGTGTTTTGCCACGCCACCAATTGGTTTTGTGCATCCAAGCCTGCGCTGAAGCGGCTGATGCAAACGGGACGGTAGAAGTCGTGTTGCATGTCTTCGCTGCGGCTCCACAGTGTTTGCACCGGTGTGCCCTCCATGGCCTTGGCCACGACTGCGGCTTGGGCAATGATGTCCATTTCTAAGCGACGGCCAAAGCCGCTGCCCAGCATGGGAATGTGCAGCTTCACTTTGGACACGTCGATACCGAGTTGCTTGGCCACCACTTTGCAAGCCAAATCGGGGACTTGGGTTGATGCCCACACTTGGGCCGCGCCATCTTTGAACCACACGGTGCAGCCCATGGGCTCCATGGTGGCATGCGCCAAATACGGTGCGTGGTACTCGGCTTTCACGGTGCGTGCAGCTTTTTGCAAAGCGTTGTCGGCGTCGCCGGTTGAAAAATACGCAAAGCCTGTGTCGCTGTCCAAGGCTTTGCGCAGCTCTGCGTCTATGGTGTCGCTGGACCAGGCAGAAGACGGTGCGTTGTCCCATTTCACTTCCACTTGCGTGAGCGCTTTCATGGCTTGGTAGGTGGAGGCGGCCACCACCGCCACACCTGCGCTGGTGCCATGTAAGACGTCGATGGCTACGACTTTTTTCACGCCAGGCAAGGCCAAGGCTTTGCTTTCGTCAAAGCTTTGCACCTTGCCACCCAAGATAGGGTTCATGCGTACACAGGCAAACAACAAACCCTCTGGGCGAATATCACCAGCGAACAAAGCCGAGCCATCGCTTTTGGCCAGGGTATCCAAGCGCGGCAGGCTTTGCCCAATCAGTTTGAAATCGACGGCGGGTTTGAGCGTGATGGAAGGTGGTAAGCCGACTTTGGCCGCTGCGGAGGCCAACTCGCCAAACGTGGCTTTCTTGCCCGAGCTGTGCGAGACCACGCCGTCTTTCACATCGCATTCACTGGTGGGTACTTGCCACTGCTGCGCGGCTGCACCCACAAGCATCGCTCGTGCACTGGCGCCAGCTTCGCGCATGGGCAGCCACAGGTCTTTGATGCTGGTGGAGCCTCCGGTGAACATCAGACCCATCTCACGCATGGCTTTGCGCACCAACCACTGTGCGCTGCTTTTCACCATGCCTTGGTTGTCAGGGTGAAACGGCAATCCATCGGCCACACCCGCCAAGTTGTTGTAGATATTGTCTTGAGGTGACTGCTCAAAACGCACTTGCTCCCAACGCGCATCCAATTCTTCGGCCAGCAACATGCCTAAGCCGGTGAACACGCCTTGCCCCATTTCAGATTTGCCCATCACCACCGTGACGCTGTCGTCCTCGCCAATGCGTACCCAGCCGTTCAAGGCCGTGGTTTTGTCGATGCTGGCTAAAGGTTGGGAAGGATTTAGGCGCTGACGCGGGGGCGTCAGGCCCCAGCCAATCGCTAAAACGCCGCTGCCTGCGGCAAGAGCGGCCAGTACATGTCTTCTTTTCACTGCGTGTCCTCTGGGGGTTGAAGTTGTCATTATGGCGAGTGTGTGTGAGGGTCCCCCATCTTGCCTGTGCCGTTAGCATTGAGCGCATGACATCCCCCACTTCGCCCCCCACCTTTGGCATCATCATCATTGGCGATGAAATCCTATCTGGCAAACGCCAAGACAAGCATTTGGCCAAGTACATCGAACTCTTGACAGAGCGAGGCCTGAGCCTTGCCTACGCCGACTATGTGGGCGACGAACCCGAACGCATTACTGCAACTTTGAAATGTGCTTTTGATACCAGCGGCGTGGTGTTTTCTTGTGGTGGGATAGGTGCTACACCTGACGACCACACCCGCCAATGCGCGGCCAAGGCGCTGGGGCTTGACTTGGTACTGCACCCCGAAGCCGAGGCCTTGATACGCGAACGCACCCGCGATGTGGCTTTGGAAAACGGCCTGCCTTATGAGCCCGACCGCCCAGACAATATGCATCGCCTCAACATGGGGCGTTTTCCTGCTGGCGCGAGCATCATCCCCAACCCCTACAACAAGATCGCCGGTTTCACCTGCCAAGGCTCCCAAGGCGTGGTCCACTTTGTGCCAGGCTTTCCAGTGATGGCATGGCCGATGATGGCTTGGGTGCTTGACAACCTGTATGTCGCCCATTTCCATGCGGTCAAACGCACCGAAAAATCGGTGATCGTCATGGGGGCCATGGAAGCCACGCTGACGCCATTGATGGAAGCCATCGAGGCGCGGTTCAGCGGCGTCAAGGTGTTCAGCCTGCCAAGTGTTGACCACCCCGAGTTTGGCAGGCACATCGAATTGGGTGTCAAAGGCACGCCCGAACAGGTGCAGGCGTCTTTTCCCGAGCTGATTTCAGGTTTGCACGAATTTGGTGCAAAATTAGGCCCTGAAATGGTGCGATCGTAGTTGTGACCCAACTTGGTGCAAAACAGGGCAAATGTTCCGCCCATGCCATTGCAGCGTGATGGCTTGAAAAGCCAAATGCATCAAGTAATCAATTGGTACGTAGGAAGAAAAAACTTGTCTTGACCGTCCCGTGGCACAAATCATGCAAGACAATGCAAAACTCAAATTTTTTTAAACCAACCTCTTTAGGAGAAACTGATGGCCAAGACCGTCGCAGACGTCATGAAGGACGTGAAGGACAACGAAATCAAGTTTGTCGACTTCCGCTTTACCGATACCCGTGGCAAAGAACAGCACGTGAGCGTGCCTATTTCCCATTTCGATGAAGCCAAATTCAGCGAAGGCCATGCGTTTGACGGCTCCTCTATCGCCGGTTGGAAAGGCATTGAAGCCTCTGACATGTTGTTGATGCCTGATGCGAATTCCGCGTTCATCGACCCCTTCTTCCAAGAGCCCACTTTAGTGTTGTCCTGTGACGTGTTGGAACCCGGTGACGGCAAGGCCTATGACCGCGACCCACGTTCCATCGCTAAGCGCGGTGAAGCTTACTTAAAGGCCTCTGGCATTGGTGACACCGCTTACTTTGGTCCCGAGCCTGAATTCTTCATTTTTGACAATGTGCAATGGGGCAACGAAATGTCCGGCGCGTTCTTCAAGATCGACGAATACGAAGCGCCTTGGAACACAGGTGCCAAGCTTGAAGGCGGCAACCGTGGTCACCGTCCTACGGTCAAAGGCGGCTACTTCCCCGTGCCTCCCGTGGACAGCACCCAAGACATGCGTGCCGAAATGGTGTTGTTGCTCGAAGAAATGGGCATCCCCGTTGAAGTGTTCCACCACGAAGTGGCAGGCGCAGGTCAAAACGAAATCGGTACCAAATTCAGCACCTTGGTGGAGCGTGCCGACTGGACCCAAAAACTCAAATACGTGGTGTGGAACGTGGCCAATGCCTATGGCAAAACCGCGACATTCATGCCCAAGCCCATCGTTGGCGACAACGGCTCAGGTATGCACGTTCACCAGTCCATCTGGAAAGACGGCAAAAACCTGTTTGCAGGCAAAGGCTACGCTGGTTTGAGCGACACCGCGTTGTTCTACATCGGCGGCATCATCAAGCACGCCCGTGCCCTGAACGCCATCACCAACCCTACCACCAACAGCTACAAGCGTTTGGTGCCTGGCTTTGAAGCGCCTGTGAAGTTGGCTTACTCCAGCCGTAACCGTTCTGCTTCTATCCGCATCCCCCACGTGGCGTCTGACAAAGGCCGTCGCATCGAAGCACGTTTCCCCGATCCCATGTCCAACCCTTACCTGTGCTTCACTGCACTGATGATGGCTGGCTTGGACGGTATCGAAAATAAAATCCACCCCGGCGAAGCCGCTACCAAAGACCTGTACCACTTGCCACCCGAGGAGGACGCATTGGTGCCAACCGTCTGCCACAGCTTGGACCAAGCTTTGGAGTATTTGGACAAGGGCCGTTCGTTCTTGACCAAAGGCGGCGTGTTCACTGACAGCATGATCGATGCTTACATCGAACTCAAAATGCAAGAAGTCACACGTTTTCGCATGGCCACCCATCCGGTGGAATTCGATATGTACTACTCACTCTGAGCACCACAGGTCGATCACAACCCAAAGGACGGCCCTGTGCCGTCCTTTTTTTTGGGACGCAGGTGAACAGTTGGCATGACAGAAGTCAGCAGTTAGAGGGACACTGGCAGGTATGAAATGGATCGCTTGGTTATTGGCTTTGGTTGTGAGTGTCAGTGGCACGCTTGCCATGGGCAATGAAGTGTCTGCATGGCGCTGCGGCAACCTCTATACCAACCAACCCCAGCCAGCCCAATCTTGTGTATCGGTCAC
>JAIXYA010000190.1 GCA_027490485.1 Comamonadaceae bacterium | reverse complement strand
GGCGCCATGCCAGCCAGCATGTTCGAGGGCATGGCCGCAGTGCAACGCGGACGGGATGCTGCCATGGCCGAAGTTGCACTCGCACACCTGCCGAGTGTTGTGGTGGCGGGCAATGGGCATGCTTGGAAACACTTGGGTGTGCCCTTTGTTGTGAACAAAGCTGCACCCCAGCTGCGCAGCGTGAGTGTGCTGTTCATGGAATGGGACGATTCGCGGCCCAACCCCGAAAAACAGGCATTTTTGGCTGAATTGGCGCTTCAAGCGGACTATGTGTGGCTCACGCCATCCCATCCCCGCAAAGATCCCTGTGAAAGTTTGCGTAAAAAATGAATACTTTGTGTGGATAAAAATACACAAAATTACAAAAATTAACTATTTAATTACTAATTAAAGGCGTTTATCGATTATTATTTGAGTACTTTAATTCGCATCGCACATTGATGAGACCCATCGTACTCAAGGAAATCCGGTCCTTACAGACCATCAAAACGCCCAGCCGGCAAGACGATGGCTGCGTGTTGGGTTTCGCTTGGGGACCTCTGCACGCCATGCCAGCCGCTTGCCAGCGCCAAGAACCGCGCCGCGTGAAGCACCCGCCTGTTCGATTTGACAAGGGTGTGGCGGTGGACCAATATGCATAGGGAGATTGCTTCAGCCCTTCGGGCTTCGCAATGACGAAAAGACAGGCTTAGAAATGACGTCACTGCGAGGCTGTGAAGCCGAAGCAGTCTTTCAAACGGATTGCATCAGCGCATCCAGCTTTCGCGCATCGGCGCAAAAAGCACGAATGCCTTCGGCCAGCTTGTCGCTGGCCATGGCATCTTCATTCAAAGCAAAACGAAACTGCGCTTCGTTCAGGGTTAGACGTTCGATGGGCGTTGCTTGCGCTTGCGCCACACTGAGGCTGGCTGAAAGCGGTGCGGTCTGCACCTGCAACTGCGCCAGCAACTCAGGCGCAATGGTGAGCAAATCGCAACCCGCCAAGGCAGTGATTTGCCCTGTGTTGCGAAAACTCGCCCCCATCACCTCGGTCGCCACACCATGCTGCTTGTAATAGTTGTAAATCTGGCGAACGCTTTGCACGCCTGGGTCATTCGCTCCCGCACGCTCTGCCTCGTTCCACGCCGCACCCGCCGCTTTTTTATGCCAGTCGTAAATACGCCCAACAAAAGGTGAAATGAGCTTCACCCCCGCTTGGGCGCAGGCCACGGCCTGCGCAAACGCAAACAACAACGTGAGGTTGGTATGGATGCCTTCACGCTCTAGCACCTGCGCGGCTTGTATGCCCTCCCAGGTCGCGGCGATTTTGATGAGCACCCGCTTTTGCGTGTCTATCCCCTGCGCTTGGTACAACTGGGTAATGCGTCTGGCCCGTGCCAGGGTGGCATCGGCGTCAAAGCTCAAACGGGCATCGACTTCGGTGGACACACGCCCAGGCAGTAAGGACAACAGCTCCACGCCAAAACGCACCAGCAGACAGTCCATGGTTTCATCCAGCGCCGCCTGCGGATGCTGCGCCAAAGTCTCGTCCAGCAAGGAACGGTAGAGCGGCATTTGCACGGCTTTGAGGATGAGCGAGGGATTGGTGGTGGCGTCTGTAGGCTGAAATTGGGCGATTTGCTTGAAGTCGCCGGTGTCTGCCACCACGGTGGTGAATTGCTTTAAAGCATCGAGTTGGTTCATCGCGGCATTATCTCTTTCAAGCCTGTTGTGTCGTTGACTTCACCCTGAACAGCAATACCGCTACAGTCTGACTTATGAAAAATATTTTGGTCTTAGGTGGAAGCGGTTTTGTGGGTCGCCATGTGTGCGAGGCTTTGAACCGCGCAGGTGTTCACATCACGGTGCCCACACGTCGCTTGCCAGCGCGTTCGGTGCAAATGCTGCCCATGGTGTCGGTGGTGCAAGCCGATGTACACGACCCCGCGCAATTGGCCGCCTTGCTGCCCGGGCATGATGCGGTGATTAACCTGATTGCCATCTTGCATGGCAGCGAAGCGCAATTTGACAAAGCCCATGTGCAACTGCCCACGCTGTTGGCCAAAGCGTGTTTGGCTGCCGGTGTCAAACGACTGGTGCATATCAGCGCTTTGGGTGCAGATGTGAATGCACCCTCCATGTACCAGCGCAGCAAAGCACGCGGTGAACAGGTCTTGCAAGACCATGTGGCACAGGGTTTGGCGCTGACGGTTTTGCGACCCAGCGTGATCTTTGGCGAAGACGACGCCTTCATCAATGTGTTTGCCAAGCTGCAAGTCTTGGCACCGGTGGTGCCACTGGCCGGTGCGCACACCCGTTTTCAGCCGGTGTGGGTGCATGATGTGGCGCAAGCGGTGGCCTATGCGGTGTTGCACCCAGCCACAACGGGTCACAGCTACGAACTGGCGGGACCACAGGTCTTTACCTTGCAACAGTTGGTTGAACACGCAGGCATATGGGCGCAGCACCCGCGCTGGGTCATTCCTTTGCCAAACGCCCTAGCCTATGTGCAAGCTTGGGTGATGGAGCACCTGCCTGGCCCAACGCTGATGAGCCGCGACAACGTGGCATCTATGCAGGTCGACAACATCCTGTCTGGCCAGCAACTGGGTTTGAGCGCCTTGGGTGTTCACACACCAGCGAGCTTGGCCAGTGTGTTTACCTTGCCTTGACGACCATGCAAACCTATCTTGTGGGTGGCGCGGTGCGAGACGCCTTGCTGGGCATACATGGCAGCGACCGCGACTGGGTAGTGGTGGGCAGCACCCCCGAAGACATGCTCGCCCAAGGTTTTGTCCCTGTGGGCAAAGACTTCCCGGTGTTTTTGCATCCCCAGACCAAAGACGAATACGCATTGGCGCGAACAGAACGCAAAACCGCACCTGGCTACAAAGGCTTTGTGATTCATGCGGCACCAGACGTCACGCTAGAGCAAGACTTGGCGCGGCGCGACCTCACCATCAACGCCATCGCCCAAGACGCACAAGGTCAGCTGACCGACCCCTATGGTGGCGAGCGTGATTTAAAACAAGGCGTGCTGCGCCATGTCAGTTTGGCCTTTCGTGAAGACCCTGTGCGCATCTTACGTTTGGCCAGGTTTGCGGCACGTTTTCCCCATTTTGTGGTTGCACCCGAAACCCAAGTTTTGATGGTGGAAATGGTGCAAGCCGGTGAGGTCAAGGCGCTGGTAGCCGAACGTGTTTGGCAAGAGTTGGCCAAAGGCTTGATGGGTCACCAACCCTCTCGCATGTTGCAGGTGTTGCGCGACTGCGGCGCTTTAGCGGTTTTATTGCCTGAAGTGGCTCGTTTGTATGGTGTGCCGCAACCGGTGGAACACCACCCTGAGGTGGACACCGGTGTGCATCTTGAGATGGTACTGGACCAATGCGCTCGCATGAATATGCCGCTGGAGGTGCGCTTTGCAGCTCTGTGCCACGATTTGGGCAAAGGCAACACCCACCCCAGCGCCTTACCGCGCCATATCGGCCACGAAGGGCGCAGCGTCAAACTGCTACGTGCGGTGTGCGAACGGTTTCGGGTGCCGCAACACTGCAAAGAACTGGCCGAGGTGGTGGCGCGTGAACACGGCCATATCCATGGTTGTTTAGGCTTGAGTGCAGAAGCGGTGTTGCGCTTGCTGGTGCGTTGCGATGCCCTGCGCCGCCCTGAGCGTTTCGCGCAAGTCTTGCAAGCCTGTGAATGCGATGCCCGAGGGCGACTGGGTTTGCAAGAACGCGCTTACCCGCAAGCCGCCCACCTGCGCGGTTTGCTCAAAGCCGCCTTGTCGGTGGACACCGCCACGCTTTCTGATCAAGCCATGCAGCAAGGCTTAAAAGGCGCTCACATCGGCCAGCACATCGATGCTGCGCGGGTCCTTGCCCTGAGGGCGGCCTTGGCCAGCTGATTATTTCGCGGCGAGGTCAGCGTCCCAACGTCCCGCCAAATTCTTCAGCAACTGCGTCACCGCCAAAGCGCGGCGGCTTTGTACATCCAGCAAATTGCGCTGTGCGGCAAGCGCACTGGCTTGGGCTGTGACCACATTCAAGTAACTGACCGTTCCTGCTGCGTACTGCGCTTCGGTAATACGCAAATTGCTCTCAGCGGCTTGCAAAGCCTGTGCTTGCGCTGCCTCTTGCGCTTGCAACTGATGGGTGGCCACCAAGTTGTCTTCCACCTCTTGCAAGATGGTCAGCACGGTTTGCTGGTAGTTGAGCAGCGCCACTTCCAAGGCGGCGCGTGCATCATCCTTGGCCGCTTGGCGCTGTCCGCCATCCAACAAAGACAAAGCCAAAGAGGGCCCCAAAGACCAAAGACGGGAAGAAGCATTGAACAGGCTCGCCAGTTCTGTGCTTTTGTAGCCCGTGCTGGCGGCAAAACTGAAGGTGGGAAAGAAAGCGGTCTGCGCTACCCCCAATTGCGCTTGGGCGGCCATCACCCGCATTTCGGCTGCACGAACATCTGGTCGACGTTGCAACAAAGAAGCAGGCAACAGCGTGGGCAAGGCGGGCAGTGCAGGCAAGGCTTGCGACGCAGCCATCTGCAAAGCCGATGGCGTTTGGCCCAGTAAAACCGCCAAGCTGTGGGTCAGTTGTTGGCGCGTTGTTTCGACATCAATGCGTTGCGCCACCGTGCTTTGCCATTGCGACTCGGCCTGCGCCACATCTGCCGCAGACACCACACCCGCCTCGTAGCGGTAGCGCGTCAAGGTCAAGGCACGCTCGTAAGCTGCTTGCGCTTTTTCTACCACCGCAAACTGCCGCTCGGCGGTGCGCAAGGCGATATAGGTTTGCACCAAGGTCGCTTGGGCCGACAAGCGAGCCAGTGCCAAATCTTCTTGGCTTGCCAAGGCATTGGCCTGCGCCGCTTGGGTTTGCAAGTCGATGCGACCCCACACATCGAGTTCCCAGGTCAAGGGCAAGCTCACGCTTGCGCTGTTGGAGGCTGCCCCACCTGCGCTGCTGACTGAACGCGCTGCACCAGCGCTTAGCGACACACTGGGCCACAAACTGGCTTGTGCCGCAGCCACACTGGCTTGGGCTTGGCGCACCTTGGCCGACAACAGTTGCAAATTCAGATTGCCGGTTTCAAGTTGCGCTTGCAAACCGTTGAGCACAGGGTCTTGAAACAAGGTCCACCAAGCACGGTCCACCGCATCACCGGCTGTGTTGGCTGCTTGTGGCGCAGCAAAACTTTCGGGTGTGCGAGCTGTGGGTTTAAGAACAGCAGGTTTTTTGAACCAACTGGCACAGCCTGCGAGCAAAAAGCACAGCGCTATCACTGAAAGCGCATTTGCCAGCCGTGACCACCGCATACTCATACCCCTCTCCCACCAGAAACCACGGAAGTTAGCACGACTGATTTGGCGCTGCGCCAAACATGCCAACGGCCTCGCAACGCCTCCAAGCCCACAAACACGATGGGCGTGGTGAACAGGGTCAAGAGCTGACTCAGGACCAAGCCACCCAGCACCGCCAGTCCCAGCGGCTGGCGTAACTCCGCTCCCACGCCATAGGCCAATGCCAAGGGAATCGCTCCCAACATGGCAGCGGCGGTGGTCATTAGGATGGGGCGCAAACGCCGCTGCGCGGAAAGGTAAATCGCTTGGGCAGGGCTGCGTCCCAGACGCTGTTTTTGTAAAGCAAAATCAATCATCAAGATGGCGTTTTTTTTCACGATGCCAATGAGCAAGATCACGCCAATCATGGTGATGATGCTGAACTCAGTGCCCATGGCCATCAAGGTCAGCAATGCGCCCAGTCCAGCCGAAGGCAAGGTGGACAGTATGGTGAGCGGGTGCAACAGGTTTTCATACAGTACACCTAAGACCAGGTACAGCGTCAGCAAGGCAGACAGAATTAACAAGGG
>JAIXYA010000146.1 GCA_027490485.1 Comamonadaceae bacterium | reverse complement strand
GTGAGTGCAATTTCTGAAGCCGAGCGCTTGGGCTCGTGCTTGTCGTCCATCTTCACGCCGGTAGGGATGCCGCGGCCGTTGTCGGTAACGCTGATGGAGTTGTCAGAGTGGATGGTGACCACGATGTCATCGCAATGACCGGCCAAAGCCTCGTCAATCGAGTTGTCCACCACCTCGAACACCAAATGGTGCAAGCCCGTGCCATCAGACGTGTCGCCGATGTACATGCCAGGGCGTTTGCGAACGGCTTCCAGGCCTTCCAAAATTTGGATGGAACTTTCGCCATAGGATTGGTCTCCCATGGCTTGCTCAGGCTTTGCGCCTTCTTCTGGTAATTCTTGTGAGGGATTCATAACTCAATTCACTGTGCAAACAGCACAAAAGGGGTAAAGCATTAAATGCGCATCGGCATGACAACGTACTTGAAATTGGGGTTTTCAGCCATGGTCACCAAAACAGAGCTGTTGGAATCCGCCAAGTCCATGCGAACCATGTCTTGGGACATATTGGTCAGCACATCAATCAAATACGTGACGTTAAAACCAATTTCGATGCTGTCGCCGTTGTAATCAATTTCAAGTTCATCAACCGCTTCTTCTTGCTCAGCGTTACTGGCTGCAACGCGCAACAGACCTGTTTCAAGGTTGATGCGAACACCTTTGAATTTATCGCTGGTCAAAATCGCGGTTCGTTGAAGCGTATTGAGCAAAGTCACACGGCCCAACGTCACTGAATTTTTATGATTTTTTGGAATGACACGGTTGTAATCGGGGAACTTTCCTTCAACCAACTTCGTCACGAATTCCTTGCCTTCAAATTTAAACTTCGCTTGGTTATTGGCAAATTGCATATCGATCATGCCTTCTTTGTCGCTGAGCAAACGCAACAATTCCAGCACCGTTTTGCGGGGCAAAATCACCTCTTGCTTAGGTACTTCCACCTCCAATGTTGCCGAGGTGTAAGCCAAACGGTGGCCATCGGTAGCCACCAAACTGAGTTGTTTGCCCTCAGCCACAAACAAAATGCCGTTGAGGTAGTAACGGATATCGTGAACCGCCATGGCAAAAGACACCTGATGCAACAACTCTTTCAAGGTCTTTTGCGGAATACTGAACATCGGCCCAAAGCTGGGTGACTCCTGCACCAATGGAAAGTCTTCGGCAGGCAATGTTTGCAAAGTAAAGCGACTCTTGCCGCTTTTGAGGATCAACTTGCTCTGCTGCGACTCAAGGCTGACCGTTTGGTCGCTGGGCATGGAACGCAAAATGTCCATGAGTTTGCGCGCACCAACGGTGGTTGTGAAGTTGGCGTTATCGCCTCCCAAATCAGCTTCGGTGCGAATTTGAATTTCCAAATCACTGCTGGTGAGTTGAACCGATTGCGGCGTTTTTTGAATCATCACATTGGCCAAGATGGGCAAAGTGTGACGACGTTCAACAATACCCACCACCGATTGCAAAGCAGCAACAATGTTTTCTTGACTCGCCTTCAAAACAATCATGTCATCCTCTTCTTTAAATTCTTTATATATCAATAGTGGTAGTAGATAAGGGCCATTAACCTCTGTGGAAAAGCGTATTTTCCACTTTTATTTCAACGACTTGATGACCATCAAACCATGTGTGAAACCGGTACCAAAGGTGCATCGCCGAAAGGGATAACTTTTGGAAATCGCCGTGTCCTGTGGATAACCCATGGGTTATGCGAAAACTGTGCACAGGGTTTGCAGAGTAAGCCAATGGTTTTATCCTTTGAGTGTTTGTTCAAGTACATGCAACTGCTGATTGAGGTCGCTCAGGGTTTGACGTTCTGCAGAAATTTTTCGGACTGCATGCAAAACCGTGGTGTGGTCTCGGCCCCCAAACAATTCACCAATCTCAGGAAGGCTTTTTTTTTTTTTTTCTTTGGCGAGATACAGGGCTATTTGACGTGGTCTGGCAATCGAGGCTGGGCGCTTCTTTGAATACATGTCCGCGACTTTGATTTTGTAATAGTCTGCCACGGTTTTTTGGATGTTTTCGACCGAGATTTGGCGATTTTGGATGGACAGCAAGTCACGCAGCGCGTCCCTGGCGAGTTGAATAGAAACGTCTTTTTGGTTAAACCGCGAATACGCCAATATTTTACGCAACGCACCTTCCAACTCGCGAACATTGGAGCGAACATTCTTAGCCACAAAAAACGCGACTTCTTCTGGCATTTCAGCGCCTTCGTTGCGGGCCTTGGCAATCAAAATAGCCACACGCATTTCCAACTCGGGAGGTTCAATGGCAACCGTTAAGCCAGAGTCAAAACGTGAAACCAAGCGCTCGTGAATGTCCGTCAAGCCTTTGGGATAGGTGTCGCTCGTCATCACAATGTGCGACTTTTTAGCCAGTAGGGCTTCAAAAGCGTTGAAAAATTCTTCTTGTGTGCGCTCTTTGTTGGCAAAAAACTGCACATCGTCGATCAGCAGCAAATCTAAGGAGTGGTAGCGCTCTTTGAACTCGTCAAATGTTTTGCGCTGGTAGGCCTT
>JAIXYA010000230.1 GCA_027490485.1 Comamonadaceae bacterium | reverse complement strand
GCGTGACACTATCAAGCGCATTGGCTACGACAACACCGAGTACGGCATCGACTACAAGGGTTGCGCGGTCATGGTTTGCTACGACAAGCAATCCAACGACATCGCCCAAGGTGTGGACCACGCGTCGGACGACCACCTGAACACAGGTGCGGGTGACCAAGGTTTGATGTTTGGCTACGCCTGCCAAGAAACCCCAGAGTTAATGCCTGCGCCCATTTACTACGCCCACCGCCTGATGGAACGCCAAGCGCAACTGCGCCGCGATGGCCGCTTGCCTTTTTTGCGTCCTGATGCGAAAAGCCAAGTGACCATGCGCTATGTGGACGGCAAGCCCCACAGCATCGACACCGTGGTCTTGTCCACCCAGCACAGTCCCGACCAATCTGAGTCACAAACCAAGATGAAAGCGTCTTTCAACGAAGCCATCATCGAAGAAATCATCAAACCCGTGTTGCCCAAAGAGTGGCTGATTGACACCAAGTACCTGATCAACCCCACCGGCCGTTTTGTGGTGGGTGGCCCACAGGGCGACTGTGGCCTGACCGGTCGCAAGATCATTGTCGACACCTACGGCGGTGCTTGCCCCCATGGTGGTGGTGCGTTCTCGGGCAAAGACCCCTCCAAGGTCGACCGCTCAGCCGCGTATGCCGCACGTTATGTGGCGAAAAACGTGGTGGCCGCCGGTTTGGCTACCCAGTGCCAAGTGCAAGTGGCTTACGCGATTGGCGTGGCCCGTCCTATGAACATCACCATCAACAGCCACGGCACGGGCGTCATTGCTGACGACAAAATCGCCGCGCTGGTGAACGAGCATTTCGACCTGCGCCCCAAGGGCATCATCCAAATGCTGGACCTGCTGCGCCCCATCTATGAGAAGACCGCCGCCTATGGACACTTTGGCCGCAACGAGCCCGACTTCACCTGGGAAAAAACCGACCGCGCTGCAGCCCTCAAAGCTGCTGCAGGTTTGAAATAAAACTTAATTGAGGCGTAAACCGTACTGACGGCACAGCGCCTCGCGCTGACCTGGCGCGAAATTGATACGCGCTGGGTCACGCCCCACGGCTTCTAGCAACCGTGGGTTCATCACCGCAAACCACACAGGCGGCACATAGGCCAGCAAGAACATGCCCGCATAACCGCTGGGCAGTTGGGGGGCATCGTCAAAATGCCGCAAAGCTTGGTAGCGCCTTGCCGCATGGGCATGGTGGTCGGCATGGCGTTGTAAATGGAAGAGCATCCAGTTGGACGCAACGTGGTTGCTGTTCCATGAATGGCGCGGCTGACAACGCTCGTAATAGCCGTCGCTTTGCAGCAAACGCAGCAAGCCGTAATGCTCCACGTAGTTGGCTGAGGTGAGCTGGAAATTGGTCCAAGCGGACGCAGCCAACAAAAACGGCAACACCTGCCAACCCAGCCACAGCACCAACAGCGCCCAAAGCGCAAAGGTGATGGCCAAGCCCTGCAAGATGTGGTTTTGCAGGCCCCACACAGCCAGCCCCTGATCGCGCAGTCGCTGCGACTCCAGACGCCAAGCCCGCACCGCACCGCCGGGCATTTCTCGCCAGACAAAACGCCAAATCGATTCGCCCATGCGGGAAGAGGCACAGTCTTGCGGTGTCGCCACTTGGGCATGGTGGCCGCGGTTGTGCTCGATGGTGAAATGCCCATAGCCCGAGGGCGCCAAAGTGACCAAGGCCAACCACCGCTCTAAACGATGGTGTTTATGTCCCATCTCATGACCCAGGTTGATACCGAAACCGCCCACCGCACCGGTGTTGAGCACCATGGCCAACCAGGCGTACCAAGGCAAGTCATGGGTTGCGACAAACCAAGCGGCAAACACAAAAGCACCCCAGAGCACAGGCACCAAGGCATAGGTGATGTAGCGGTAGTAGGTATCTGCTTCCAACTGGGCAACAGCGGATTCAGGCGGGTTGCTGCGCTCTTCGCCGAGCAAGGCGTCTGCCAAAGGCACAGCCACATACAAAAATACCAAGGGCAAGCAAAGCATCCAAGGGTTGCCCTGCCACAGCATGAGCACAGGCCCCAAGCCAATCAGGGCAGGTACAGCCAAAGAAAACCACCATACCCAGCGCTTGGGGTCGCGGTAGGCCTCAGGTGCAGGGAAGGTGTGGGTGGTCATGTCTGCTAGTTTAGTCCCGCAATGTAATGCGCCAGATTATCAATATCGTCGTCACTCAAGGTGCCGGCAACACTGGTCATATTGCCAGCATCGTTGCTGCGTGTCTTGGCTTTGAAGGCTTTCAATGTGTTCACCACGTAATCGAAGTTTTGCCCCGCTACTTTGGGGATCTCGTTTTGGCCTTTGAACTCACCCAAATGGCACATGGCACACAAGGTTTCATTGGCCTTGGCCAAGCCCAATTTGGCCTTGTCAGGATCAGCTTTAAAACCTTTGCTGCTGAGCTTTTGCGTGGAAAAATAGTTGGCCAACTCTTGCATTTCGGGGCGTGTGAGGCCTGCGGCCATGGGCGACATCATGGGGTTGTCACGTCGGCCCTCTTGGTAGTCGCGTAATTGCAAATAAATATAGCGGGCGTTTTGCGCGGCCAAACTGGGTACGCCCGGCATGCTGGAGTTGCCGTTCACACCATGACAACCCACACACATGGCGGCCTTGGCAGGCATGTCATCCGCAGCCCAAGTGGCGCTGTTCGTTAGCAGGAAAGAAACCATCAAAGCAAAAAAGTTTTTCATACGCCTTCATCCATCGTCTAGAAAAAAGGCCTGAGGGCACTTTCGTGCGCCGCAGGCCTTAGGCAAAAAGCTCAGTTGAGCTTAGGGCAGTGCGAACACCACCACAGAGTTACCACGCTTGGCATCGATCTGGTTGTTACCACCCGAGGCCACGGCAACATACTGTTTGCCGCCCACTGAATATGACACCGCAGGTGCATTCACACCGGCGCCAGTTTGGTATTCCCACAATTTTTTGCCATTTTTGGCATCGAATGCGCGGAACAGACCATTGGCTTCGCCGTTGAACACCAAGTCGCCCGCAGTGGCCAAAACGCCGCCAATCAAAGGCTCATCGGTGTCAAATTTCCAAGCCACTTTGCCAGTATCAATATTGACAGCTGACAAACGACCGGACTGCTTTTCGCTGGGAATGGTTTTGACCGCACCGCCCAACCAGAGCTTGCCGCCGGGGTACTTGGAAGCTTCAACGTGGTAAGTCATGGGTTGCAGCAAGTTGGCTGCATAAGCTAAACGGGCTTCTGGGTGAATAGCCATGGGGCTCCACTCCACACCACCGTTGGCACCCAACATCATCTTGGCGCCTTCTTTGGTGGGCAATGTCCACAAACCGTCTTGGGGAACCATGGCTTCAGAGAAGCGGATCAGTTCGCCAGTGGCGCGGTCATGCACATAGACATGGCCGGTTTTGCCAGCATGGATGGCCACTTTGGTCATCTTGCCGTCTTTGCCTTTGGCTTCGGTCAGGATGGGAGGTGACACCGCATCCAAGTCCCATACATCGTGAGCGACGTACTGGTAGTGCCACTTGTAAGCACCGGTGTTCAAGTCCACAGAGACGATGGAGTCGGTGTAGAGGTTGTCACCAGGACGCTCAGCGCCGTACAAGTCGGGTGAGGGGTTGCCCACCACGAAGATCACAGAGTTGGTTTCGAGGTCAACTGCTGGTGCCATCCATACGCCACCGCCCAGGGTTTTGTAGAAATCGCCGCCTTGCTTGGCCAACTGTGCTTTTTCTGCTTTGATGTCGCGCAGCATATTGCGGTTGGTGGCATCGTTGACAGCCCAAACACCTTCATGGCCTTTTTCAGGAATGGTGTGGAAAGTCCATTGCAAAGCGCCGGTTTTGGCGTCAAAGGATTTCACGAAACCGCGGATACCGTATTCGCCACCATTGGTGCCGATCAGGATGCGACCATTGACAGCCACAGGCGCCATGGTTTCAGAGTAGCCCAACTCGGGATCTGCAATTTGGGTTTCCCAAGCCAGCTTGCCGGTCTTGGCGTCCAAGGCCACCAATTTGGCGTCCAAGGTACCCATGAACACATGGCCGCCCATGATGGCGACACCACGGTTGTTAGGTCCGCAGCAATAAGTGGTGACGGGGCCCATTTTGTGTTTGTAATGCCAGAACTGTTTGCCAGTGACCGCATCGATGGCGTACACATGGTTGTAGGAGGTGGTCAGGTACATCACGCCATCGATCACGATGGGCGCTGTTTCCATGGACTCCAACACTTCTGTTTGGAAAGTGAAAGCAGGACGCAGGTTTTTGACGTTGCCTGTGTTGATTTGCTTGCTGGGGTAGTAGCGCGTTTGCGCATAGTTCATGTTGGAGTGCAGGAAGTTATTAGCGTCCTTGTCAGCAGCTGTGAGCTGCGACTGAGACACGGCGACTGACTTACCGGTATCCGCTTGGGCTACGCCGGCAGTCAGCACGCCGATGGCTAAACTGGCCAGGGTGAGGGAAATTTTCTTTCCGATTTGGTGCATTGAGTACTCCTTGAGCCTGATGGCTGCTGATTGAAAAACCAAGCATGATTTGAAAAAATTAATTAAATTCAAGCTTAGAAAGTCTGGGTATTTCATTTGCGATAACCTTGCGCTCTTTAAGCACAATGCAAACACAAGGAAAATTTCCCATGTACTCATCTTAATCACGCTTCCCATGAATTGTCATAGCGTAAAGACCTATCTAGGGAAATCCCTTAAGACCTCCACAGCCTAAAGATATCCACATGAATTGCACACATCCATACTTTTTAACGCGTTTTTTTAGCAGATTGACTGCTTTTCTTTTTCTCTGCTGTGCTGGCCTTGCTGCCCCAGCATGGGCGCAATCTGAGTCAAATCCCAGCGTCAATGCACAGCTATTGGTCGCCGCACGCAACACAGACATTGAGGCGGTCAAGAAAAGCTTGGACCGCGGTGCTGCCCTCAATTCCCGCAACCGGCTCGGTAAAACATCGCTTTACATTGCGATTGAAAAAAACCGTATCGATATCGCCAAGATGTTGATTGCTGCGGGTGCAGACGTGCATTTGCCCTCCTTGGAGAAGGTCACCCCTTTGATTGCGGCCAGTTACGCGGGCAGCCTGCCCTTGGTCGATTTATTGCTCAATAACGGAGCGAAGCACCAACCCACCGACCGTTTGCACAAATCCGCGCTGGTTTATGCGGCGGGTATGGGTCATACCGAGGTGGTCGAACGCCTTTTGCAAGCTGGTGCCCCCGTTGACCAAACCCCTGTGGACGCCCTCACGCCCTTGATGTGGGCTGCAGGACAAGGCCATGCAGAAACCGTCAAACTGCTGTTGACAAAAGGTGCGAACAAATTGCTGAAAGACGAGCGGGGCTTGACGGCCATGGACATGGCCAAAGAGGCTAAACATGCGCCTGTGCTGGTCTTGCTTGAATAAAGCCGCTATTGATTTGGCTCGTTTAAACAGCCTTTTTCAACCTTTTTAGCGATTATTTGGGATTAGCTTATTGAAGTTTGAAGGTTTAGCCTTATCATTAGCACTCTAGTCTGGCGAGTGCTAATAACGCGCAAGCTGGGCAGGTAGCCCGCACATTTTGTGCATCTGTATCCACTTGAGTTTCACCTAGGAGAACCCATGAAACTTCGTCCTTTGCACGATCGCGTGATCGTCAAACGCATCGAAAGCGAAACCAAAACCGCCTCCGGCATCGTCATTCCTGACAACGCTGCTGAAAAACCCGACCAAGGCGAAATCTTGGCCGTCGGTCCTGGCAAGAAAAACGACAAAGGCGATTTGAGCCCTGTCGGCGTGAAAGTGGGCGACCGCGTGTTGTTCGGCAAATACAGCGGCCAAACGGTCAAAGTTGATGGCGAAGAACTGCTCGTCATGAAAGAAGAAGACCTGTTCGCAGTCGTTGAGAAATAATTTAGGAGCTAAATCATGGCAGCAAAAGACGTAATTTTCGGCGGCGAAGCCCGCGCACGCATGGTTGAAGGCGTGAACATTTTGGCCAACGCGGTCAAAGTAACTCTAGGCCCCAAAGGCCGTAATGTGGTGCTCGAGCGCTCTTTCGGCGCCCCCACCGTGACCAAGGACGGTGTGTCCGTGGCCAAGGAAATCGAACTCAAAGACAAACTGCAAAACATGGGTGCGCAGATGGTTAAGGAAGTCGCTTCCAAAACCTCTGACAACGCAGGCGACGGCACCACCACCGCCACCGTGTTGGCCCAAGCCATCGTTCGCGAAGGCATGAAGTACGTGGCTGCAGGCATG
>JAIXYA010000119.1 GCA_027490485.1 Comamonadaceae bacterium | reverse complement strand
GTATTCACCTTAGAGAGGTTTTGCAACACCTTGCCTGGCAAAGCACCGATGTAGGTACGGCGATGACCGCGGATTTCAGCCTCGTCCCGCATACCGCCCAAGGCCATACGCACATATTTACGCCCTGTGGCTTTGGCAATGGATTGACCCAAAGAGGTTTTACCCACGCCAGGAGGACCAACCAAACACAAGATAGGCGCTTTGACCTTGTCCACACGTTGCTGAACCGCCAAATATTCCAAGATACGGTCTTTGACTTTTTCAAGGCCGTAGTGGTCTTCGTTGAGAACCGCCTCGGCGTTCATCAAATCGTGCTTGATCTTGGTGCGTTTGCTCCACGGCAAACCAACCAGCACATCGATGTAATTACGCACCACGGTGGCCTCGGCCGACATGGGTGACATGAGTTTGAGTTTTTTCAGTTCGCTGTCGGCTTTTTTGCGAGCCTCGGTGGACATGCGAGCAGCCTTGATCTTTTTCTCGATCTCTTCAATGTCAGCGCCCTCTTCACCTTCGCCCAGTTCTTTTTGAATGGCCTTGACCTGCTCGTTCAAATAGAAATCGCGTTGGTTTTTCTCCATCTGACGTTTGACACGGCCACGAATGCGCTTGTCGACATTCAAAATGTCCACTTCACGTTCGAGTTGGGTGTAGAGGTTTTCTAAGCGTTCTTTGATTTGGGGTAAATCGAGTACTGCTTGTTTGTTTTCAAGCTTTAACGGCAGATGTGCAGCAATCGTGTCAGCCAAGCGGCCGGCATCGTCAATGCTAGAAATAGAGGTGAGAATTTCTGGCGGGATTTTTTTGTTCAGTTTGACGTACTGGTCAAACTGCTGCATCACAGCGCGACGCAAGGCCTCGATCTCGGTGTCTTGGTCACCCACCTCGGCGGGCAACACAGGCGTCAAGGTGCAAACAAAGTGAGACTCGCCATCTTCAATGCGGTTGACCATGGCGCGTTGCTGGCCTTCGACCAACACTTTGACGGTGCCATCGGGCAATTTCAGCATTTGCAGGATGGTGGACACGCAGCCCACCTCGAACATATCGGTGACCACGGGTTCGTCTTTGGCAGCCGCTTTTTGTGCAACCAACATGATGCTGCGGTCTGCCGCCATGGCAATTTCCAGCGCTTTGATGCTCTTGGGTCGACCCACAAACAACGGTATGACCATGTGCGGAAACACCACCACATCGCGCAAAGGCAACAAGGGCAGGTCAATGGCTGTGGCGGGTAAAGGGGTTTGTCCTGACATGGTCAAACTTCCAATCTGGAAAAAAGCCAACCCTAGGGTCAGCGGGAAATTCAGGCCTTTTTGGCTGCCTCGCGGTAGACCAATAAAGGAGGTTTGTTCTCTTCGATCGTAGATTCCTCTACAACCACTTTCTCAACATTGGTGCTGTTGGGCAATTCAAACATGGTGTCAATCAGCGATTGTTCAAGGATAGACCGCAATCCGCGTGCACCGGTTTTTCGGGCCAAGGCTTTTTTCGCAATCGCCTTGAGTGCGGAGGGTCGTATCTCAAGCTCAACGCCTTCCATGCCAAACAGTTTGTTGTATTGCTTGACCAGCGCATTTTTGGGTTCCGTGAGAATTTGCATGAGGGCATCCTCAGTGAGTTCACTGAGAGTGGCCACCACAGGCAAACGCCCCACAAGTTCGGGGATCAGACCAAATTTGATCAAATCTTCCGGCTCGACTTGTCCAAACATATCGGACAAACTGCGCTCTTCTTTAGTCTTGACCACAGCGCTAAAGCCAATGCCTGAGCGCTCTGTGCGGTTTTCAATGACTTTTTCCAAGCCAGCAAAAGCCCCGCCGCAAATGAACAAGATATTGGTGGTGTCGACCTGCAAGAAATCTTGGTTGGGGTGTTTGCGACCGCCTTGGGGCGGAACGCTGGCCATGGTGCCCTCAATAAGTTTGAGCAAAGCCTGCTGAACGCCCTCACCCGACACGTCGCGGGTGATGGAGGGGTTATCGGATTTACGGGAAATTTTGTCTATTTCATCGATGTAAACAATACCGCGCTGTGCCCGTTCAACGTCGTAATTGCAGTTTTGCAGCAGCTTTTGGATGATGTTTTCCACGTCTTCACCCACATAACCGGCTTCGGTCAAGGTGGTGGCGTCGGACATGACGAAAGGCACATTGAGCATGCGGGCCAAAGTTTGCGCCAGCAATGTTTTGCCGGAGCCTGTCGGGCCAATCAGCAAAATATTGGACTTGGTCAGTTCGACCTCGTCTTTTTTGGCGGTTTCTTTGTGCTGAAGGCGTTTGTAATGGTTGTAAACCGCGACAGCCAAGGCACGCTTAGCCGGTTCTTGGCCGATCACATAGTTGTCGAGGTTGTTTTTGATATCCAAGGGACTGGGCAAATCGCCCCGCCCTTCGCGGATGGTCGTAGCCGCAGGCGGCAACTCATCGCGGATGATGTCATTGCATAAATCGATGCATTCATCACAGATAAAAACAGAGGGCCCGGCAATGAGTTTTTTGACCTCATGCTGGCTTTTGCCGCAAAAAGAGCAGTAAAGCGTTTTTTCGCTGGAAGTACCTTTTTTGTCGGCCATTCGGTCTTATGTTTTAAGTGGAAGAATCAATGATACTCAAATCCGAAGCCGTTCCCCCAAGCGAGACGCTTGGCCGCTGAGGGACTGAGGTCATCAGGGCCGCTTGGCAATCACATCATCGACCAAACCATAGGCCTTGGCCTCGTCGGCGGTGAGGTAGTAATCGCGCTCGGTATCGACTTCAATGCGCGACAAAGATTGCCCCGTGTTCTCCGACAGCAACTGGTTCAAGCGCTCACGAGTTTTCAAAATTTCGCGAGCTGCAATTTCAATTTCGGTGGCTTGGCCTTGTGTGCCGCCCAAGGGTTGGTGAATCATGACCTTGGAGTTGGGCAGAGAAAACCGTTTGCCCTTGGCACCAGCGGCGAGCAAGAAAGCGCCCATGCTGGCAGCCATGCCAATGCACAAGGTAGAGACCGATGGCTTGATGAAGTTCATGGTGTCGTAGATCGACATGCCTGCACTGACCGAACCGCCGGGTGAGTTGATGTAGAGGGAAATGTCCTTGTCAGGATTTTCACTCTCCAAAAAAAGCAACTGCGCGACGATCAAATTGGCCGTGTGGTCATTGACGGGGCCCACCAAAAAGATGACCCGCTCTCGCAACAAACGCGAGTAAATATCGTAAGCGCGTTCGCCCCGACCGCTGGTCTCGATGACGACTGGGACCATGCCCAGGGCTTGTGTGTCTAATGCGCTCATTGCGTTTCTCCAGCCTGATTAGGCTTGTTGTCCCATTAATTCATCAAAGCCGATGGCTTTTTCATTGACTTTGGCCAGCGAGAAAACGTAATTGGTGACGTTTTGCTCAATCACAATGCCTTCAACTTCGGCCATGCGGCGGTTGTCACTGTAATACCAACGCTGCACCTCGATAGGCTTTTCATAGCTGGCAGAGAGTTCTTCCACATGGGCTTTGATTTGGTCTGGGGTGGCTTGCAAGCCATGCTGACGCACCAACTCAGAGACCACCAAACCCATACGCACACGGCGCTCAGCTTGGGGTTTGAAGACGTCTTCTGGAATGGGCGCCTTATCGGCGTCTTTGATACCGCGTTGTTTCAGTTCTTCACGGGCGCCTTGCACCATGCGGTCAAGTTCGGCTTGCACAATGGAGTTGGGCAAATCCAGTTCGGCGTTGTCAACCAGTGCGTCCAATGCGGCTTGTTTATTGCGCCCCAGCAAACGGAACTTCACTTCACGCTCTAGGTTGCCACGGATGTCTGCACGCAAACCTTCGACGGTGGCGTCCACTGCGCCAAGCGATTTGGCCAATTCGTCGGTCACTTCAGGCAAATGGCTGGCTTCGAGCTTTTTCAAAGTCACCATGAAATCGGCGGTTTTGCCGGCCACTTCACGGCCTTGATAGTCTGGGGGGAAAGCCAAGGGGAAAGTTTTGCTCTCGCCGACTTTCATGCCTTTGACCGCAGCTTCAAACTCT
>JAIXYA010000110.1 GCA_027490485.1 Comamonadaceae bacterium | reverse complement strand
TGCAGTCACACCAAACACTCCATGGGTTGCGCCACGACCATCAGGCCTTGGCAACACAAAAACGCTGCAAATACATCACCACGCGCTTGCATGGCATGGGCACAGTCTAGCCCGAGTTGCAAAGCGGCTCGCACCCTGTCGATAGGCAGGGTAGGCACCTCGACCGTGACCATTCGATCGCCTAAATCGGTGTCGTCACGCAAGCTGTTGGCAGGGCGACGCACGATGGCGGTATGGTCAAGGTTGACCGCGTTGGCGATCAAGGTCGCGGCCACATCGGCTTGCGCGGCAGTGGCTGCCAACACGGTCACACTGTCGGCAATACCCAGAGAAAAACTGCGGCCTCGCCACCCACTGGTGGCCACACCGCGCACCGGCATGCTGTGGTCAATCACAAATTGGCCATCGCTGATCAAATCTGTTGCCATGTCGGCTTGCAAAGCTTTTTGCAGATCACTGACCACACCAATACGCCAGTGTTGGTTTTCTTGCAGATGCAACGCAATATCACCACCGTTGTTCACATAGGCTTTGTGCACGCCATCTTGGGCCAGCAGCCCAATCAACTCTTCTGCCACCGAACCCGCCACTGCCGCCATGGGCGTGACAAAACCGTCTTCAGCAGCCCAAGACAAACCATGGGCTACCTGCCACATACGTTGGGCCACTGAACCTTTCAGGCTGTTGGCATGCAGTTGTGAAACAGGCTGACGCAGCAAAGGTAACTCACTCACCAACTCTGGCAGAACAGTTTGAAAACGCCGCCACGCCAAGTCGACAGCCTGTTGGCAAGCCTTGGGCTCGCCCACCGCTTGCAACACAATGTCGATGGGGCCATGTTGGAAATGCCAACGGCCCTCCGACAAAGCTTGGCGAGTGGCTTGCATGTGCATCAACCCAACATAGGCGGGTTGTCCAAGGGCCAAGGATTCGCGTTGACTGGCGGTGTTTCCCATTTGAGCTGGGTGGGTGCGCCATCGTTATGCCATGCACCTTTGAGCAAACTGTCGTCCAGGGTTCGCACAAAACCCATGTGGCCGCCCAAAGCTTGGTAGTCGACTAGCTTCATGCTGAACTCGATCGGTGCCACGATGGCGGGTGTGGGTACGGTGCCAAAGCTGTTGGCCGGCATGCGCAACACATCCACCATGAGGGTGATGCCGCCACCCGGCCACACATAGGCAGGCGCACCACCGCAAGTGACATTCACCAGCGCTTTTTTCACCGCACGTGTCAGTTGAATCGGGTTGTCAGTGACACCCGAACGCAAGCTGCCACCTGCACCAGCCAAAAACAACACCGATACCAAGGAGGGTTCGCAGTTCTCACCGATGCGTTCCACCACTTGTTGTACCTCGGGGGGCATGGCGGCAGGCTGGGGTTGCAGATGTTCATCCAACACAAACCAAGCTGCATGCTCGCCGGTGGTGGAGGTCATGAGCAAACGCAAACCGGGCCAAGCTTCTTCAGGGTTCCAAGCATCCAAGATGGACAAGGGGTCGCTGATGTTCGTTCCTCCCCAACCCGTGCCAGCTGCAGCCACTTGGAAATAGCGCCCAGGCGTGGACTTGCGGCCTTTGATGCTGATACCACTGGGCAACATGTGCAAACAACGCCCTGCTTGGTGCTCGGTCAACACACCGGTGATGTGGTCATCGACCACCACCACTTCGTCACACAAACCCAGCCACTGTCGCGCAAACATACCAATCGCTGCCGAACCACAGCCCACACGCATACGCTGCTCGGTCACCCCGTCAACGACAGGCGCACAACCGGCCTGCAACACCACCTTGGCACCGTTTTCAATCTGTACCTCGGCGGCTTGGTGGTTGCCCAAGGTGTGCATGAGTTCCAAGGCCATACGGCCTTGTTTTTTACCGCCGCCCGTCAGATGGTGCACACCGCCCACACTGAGCATTTGCGAACCGTATTCGGCGGTGGTGACATGGCCCACCTCTTCGCCTTGGTAGAGCACCGCAGCGCGCTCGTCGCCCAAATACCTGTCGGTGTCGATCTTCACCTTCAAACTGCAATAGCTAAAAATACCCTCGGTGACCACAGTCACCATGTCAACACCTTTGGACTTGGAGGCGACGATGAAAGGCGCAGGTTTGTAATCGGGGTAGGTGGTGGACGCGCCAATGCCGGTGACAAAAACACCCCTTTCTGCACTCCCCAAGGCTGGCAAGCTTTGGGGCGTCGTTTCCTCAGCAGTCCTTGCTTGCAAAGTAAGAGGGTCTGCAGTTTGCGGGGTTTGGCTTAAAAACACCACGGGGTCAAGACGAACCAGCAAGCCCCCTTGGTTGGCATAGCGGTCGCAAGCACCCACACGCCCTTCAGAGATATGACAGAGCACGGGACAGGCATTGCACTCCACCTTGCCCTCACGCACCGGTCCGTGTCGCGGCTCTACCCTTTGCAGGCCCAACGGTTGGGCAGCATCGGTGCTGGGAAGTCCATCGGTGTGGGTGTTACTGGGTGTAGCCATGCCCTATTATGCTTTGACGCGTGGCAGAATCATTTTCCAACGCAAGCATTCAGGAGTCACCCATGGCCACAGCCACCATCGAAGAAGCCTCTGGCAAGGTTGTCATCAAAAACATCGGTTTGCTGCTCTCGGGCGACATCGACCGACCCATCTTGCAAGCCGACACCATCGTGGTGGTGGATGGCCTGATCACCGCTGTCGGTCGTTTCAAGGACTTGGACACCGAAGGCGCCAAAACCACCATCGATGCACAACACACCTGTGTGGCGCCTGGCTTGATCGACAGCCATGTGCATCCGGTGTTTGGCGACTGGACGCCACGGCAAAACCAAATCGGCTGGATTGACTCGACCATGCATGGTGGCGTCACCACCATGATCTCGGCCGGTGAGGTGCATCTGCCAGGACGCCCAAAAGACATCATTGGCTTGAAGGCTTTGGCCATCACCGCGCAACGCGCTTTCAGCAATTTCCGCCCTGGTGGCGTGAAGGTGATCGCGGGTGCGCCCATCATCGAAAAAGGCATGACCGAACACGACTTCGCCGAACTCGCCTCAGCGGGTGTGACGCTCTTGGGCGAGGTGGGTTTGGGGTCTGTGAAAGCGGGCTATGAGGCCAAAGAGATGGTGGCCTGGGCACGCAAACACGGCATCCAAAGCACCATTCACACCGGTGGCCCCTCCATCCCCGGCTCGGGCTTGATAGACAAAGACGTGGTGCTCGAAGCCGATGCGGATGTCATTGGCCATATCAACGGCGGCCACACCTCGCTGTCCGAAGCGCATGTCTGCGAGTTGTGCGAAAAGTCTAGCCGCGCTATTGAGATCGTGCACAACGGCAATGAACGTGTGGCGATCGCGGCGGCCAAGGCGGCATTGGACTTGAAATGCCCGCACCGTGTGATCTTGGGCACCGATGGGCCTGCGGGTTCGGGCGTGCAACCGCTGGGCATGTTGCGCATGGTCGCGCTGCTCTCTAGCCTGGCCAACATCCCTGCCGAGTTGGTGTTTTGTTTCGCCACCGGCAACACCGCACGCATTCGCAACCTCAACTGCGGTCTGATCGAGGTAGGTCGCGCTGCTGATTTTGTGTTCATGGACCGCGCCCAAGAAACCGCGGGTCGCACGCTGTTAGAGAGCGTGCAGCTGGGTGACATCCCCGGCATTGGCATGGTGATGATCGACGGCTTGGTGCGTTGCACCCGAAGTCGCAACACGCCACCGGCCACCCAAGTACCCGTGGTGGTGCATTGATGGCCTTCAACTGCTCATGAACGCTTCTGACAGCTCTGCGCCTTTGCTGCATATTGCAGACGGTGTAGCCACCATCACCCTGAACCGCCCCGCACAGCGCAACCGCTTGGAAAACACCGATCTATCGGTTTTGCTTCAGCATTTTGAACAAATCAACCTCGATAAAAGCGTTCTGGTGATGGTGCTGACCGCCAACACCCAAGGACACCCCAAGCCTGTGTTTTGTGCGGGCTATGACATCGGTGGTTTCAGCGATGCCGATCACGGCTCTACCGCTTTTGAAAAAGTACCGCAAGCTTTAAACCAGCTGCGTCCCATCACCATCTGCGCGTTGAACGGCAGCATCTATGGCGGCGCCACCGACTTGGTGCTGGCCTGCGATTTGCGGTTGGCGCTAGAGGGTATCGAGTGGCGCATGCCTGCTGCCGCCTTAGGCTTGCACTATTACCCCAGCGGTTTGCAACGTTATGTCAGCCACTTTGGCATTGCCGCTGCGAAGCGGGCCTTTCTCACTGCAAGGGTTTTTTCTTCGGCCGATTTACAAACCTTGGGCTTGTTTGAAAGCTTTTCATCAACCGTAAATTTTCCAATGCAACTTCAAACACTTGTCAATGATGTGCTTGCCTTGGCACCGTTGGCGGCACAAGCCATGAAGCGTTCTCTTAATGAAATTGCCGCCGGTCACTACGATGAAGATATGTTGCGTGAAAGAGAAATAAGCAGCAGTCGCACAGCGGATTTTGCGGAAGGTTTGAAGGCGTTTGCAGAAAGCAGAAAGCCCGTCTTCAAAGGGCGGTGATCAAGCCCTTCTGGGCATGCGAAAGGGCAACATGGCCTGCACCACGGGCGACACCAAACGCGACATGGTGATGCTTTCATGAAAGCTCTGTACGTCTTCACCCAACAAACTGCTGTGCAACAAAGCACGTTGGTAAAACGGCGTGTCCTCTAATTGTTCCGCCACCTGCACACTGCCGTCACTGCGCATGCGCCTGCCCAGTCGCCACAGGGTCAAGGGCATGGTTTGCCGCTTTGGCGGCACAAAAGGCAAGACCTCACCTTGCGGTGTGAAGCGCAACGCCAGGAGCTTGTCGCCCTGTGGTGTCTGACCTTGAATGTCGTAAATGACCGCTGTGCTGCCATCCTTCAGAGGACTGCGTGACCAGTCCCACTCGCGGCAAGATCGGTCTATCGGTTCATCGCCTTCATTGGAATCCAAATACCCGGTGCCTGACCAACTTTGGCCAGGGCTGGACATTGCCACTTCCACCTGCGCACTGGGTGCGAGAGGCCCCCAGCGGTGAAGTCCAGTGGGGTCTATCGCCGTGCTGAAGTTGAACAAGCCCTGCGGATGCACCCTCACCTGCCCTTTGACACTGTGCGGAAAAGGCACGCCCACTTCGTTGATATCGATCACCAGGGACTGCCCGTCCCAGCGCAGCTGACTGGGACCGATGGTGAACTGTTGCGCATCACGGTGACATTGCGTAGCGCCTCGCTCGGTCATGGTCCAGCGTTTGGCATGGCGTGAATAAAGCGCCACGTTCAAGGCACAGTAGTTGTCGGGTTCAACCTTGCCGCTGCGCCTAGCCCATGCGTAATAAGGCGAAAACACGCTGCCGACAAAGGCGATGATGGTCAGGCCATGTTGGCCATCGTCGCTCAGTGCGTCAAGGTACCACCAGAGGTAGCCCCCGCTTTGGATAATTTGGTCAAACCGAGGTTGTCCATCAGGGCCGCGGCCGCCAGTTGGCCCGACATGGCCGCCATCGGCACCCCCGGCCCCGGATGCACGCTGCCCCCCGCCAGGTACAGGCCCGGCACTTGGGCTTTGGCGTTCGAACGGGCGAACGCCGCCATCCATCCATGTGTGGCTTGGCCATACAAGGCCCCGCCCGTGGCTGGGAACAGTTGGTGAAAGTCCTGGGGTGTGGTTCGAACGCATGATGAAGAAGGCTCCAACTGTAATGACAAGCCACAACGCGCCATCAGTTCTTGGCTACTGGCGGTGCAATCGGCCAATTCTTGGGGGGTGAAGCTACGCTTGTCGCCATTGGCAGGCGCATTGACCAAACACAGCAAGCGTTCAGCCCCACTCACCGCCTCGCCGGTGCCACGGTCTTGTGCACAAACATAGACGGTTGGTTGAGACGGTAACTTGGCTTGCTGAAAAATCGCCTCGAATTCTTCGGCATAGTTTGAACGGAAAAAAACATTGTGCCTGTCCAAGGCCAAGCCTGAGGTTGGCGTGTGCATGGACCAGGTGATGGCAGACAAAGATCGAGCTTGTTTTTTGCCCGCCACGGCGTTTTTCACGCCAGGACCTAGCAAGCCTTGTCGCAAGGCTGCAATGTCGCCATTGAAAATCACACTGTCTGCTCGCAAGCTGTCACCACTTTGCATGCGCACACCCGAGACACGGCCTTGTGACAGTTCTATGCGTTCGCATTCTTGACCCAAGATGAAACGCACACCTCTGGCTTGGCCCAAACGTTGCAGGCATTGGGCGAGGGCATGCATACCGCCTTTCACCGACCATACGCCGTCCATCTCCACTTGGGCAATCAACATCAAGGTGGCAGGTGCTTGCCATGGCGAGGAACCGCAATAAGTGGCGTAGCGGGCAAACAATTGGCGCATACGTGGATCGGTGAAATGCTTGCCCAAACTTTCCCAGAGGCTGCGCATAGGCCCGACAGATGCAAGGGTCGCCAAACCACGCGGACCTAGGCTGGTCATCATCTGCGCCATGGTGGGTGAGGGTGAACGGATGAACGGGCCTTCAAGTGCGTCATAGACCGCGCGGGTGGTCTGGCAAAACGCCACGAAACGCTTGGCTTGCTCAGGACCGGCAAATCGAGCCACTGCGTCTACCGATTTTTGTGGGTCTGCGTACAAATCGAGTTGGGAACCATCCTCCCAAAAATGACGGGCCAGCACATCCAAACGCTGGATTGTCAATTCACTTTCCAAGCGTGTACCGACTGAGGCCATGATCTGGTCAAACACCCAGCGCATGGTAAAAACCGTCGGGCCACTGTCCACGGCAACCCCGTTGGGCATGAGTTGTCGCATTTTTCCACCGACTTGATCAGCCTTGTCAACGACAGTCACCGACAAACCTTGCTGCGCCAGTTGCAATGCGCTGACCAAGCCTGCCATGCCAGCACCGACCACGACCGCTTTGTGCTCAGCCCTGCGTCACCACCTCTTGCGGCATGACCCTCTCTCCCACTGTGCGCAACAGCCGCATCCGCAC
>JAIXYA010000048.1 GCA_027490485.1 Comamonadaceae bacterium | reverse complement strand
GTGGCCTCAGGTGGTTTGTCCATCCCGAAAATTGGCGCCACCGACCTGGGCTACCGACTGGCCAAGCAATTTGGCTTGAAGGTGGTCACACCCCGCCCCGCCCTGGTGCCGCTCACTTTCAGCCCCGCTGATTGGCAGCCCTTTGCGGCCTTGGCGGGCTTGTCCTTGCCGGTGGACATCAGCACCGGCACAGGCAAGCAACGCCCTTTGTTTGAAGAAGATTTGCTGTTCACCCACCGGGGCTTGTCTGGGCCTGCGGTACTGCAAATTTCCAGCTATTGGCAGGCGGGCAGCCCGATTCAGCTGAATTTGGCCCCCCAAACCGACTTGGCTGAGGTGTTGCTTGAAGCCAAGCAATCCTCCAAAAAACAGCTGGCCAATGCGCTGGCGGCTTGGCTGCCCTCGCGTTTGGCCGACACCTGGACGGCACACAACAGCGCTTGGCAGCGCAGCCTGCCCGACACCCCGGACAAAGCTTTGCACCAGTTGGCCCAGGCCCTGAGCCAGTGGAGCCTCACCCCTTCTGGCACCGAAGGCTATGCCAAAGCCGAGGTGACCGCGGGTGGCGTGGACACCGCCGAGTTGTCACAGCAAACCATGGAATCGCGCCAACCAGGCCTGTATTTCATTGGCGAAGTGGTTGATATCACCGGTTGGCTGGGCGGCTACAACTTCCAATGGGCCTGGTCCAGCGCCCATGCCTGCGCCAAAGCCTTGGCGGATCGGCTGAAACCGATATAATGGCGGACTTTTTGGCTCAAGCCCCAACAGCCCTATCCAAGTTGGGAAACCACCGCTTACCCAGATTTTGAAGTCCGATCTTCTTCAAACGCTGGGCGCACATTTTGAAAATTGTTGTCAATGACCACCATCCGTGTAAAAGAAAACGAACCCTTTGACGTTGCTTTACGTCGCTTCAAGCGCACCATCGAAAAACTGGGCTTGCTCACTGACTTGCGTGCCCGCGAGTTTTACGAAAAGCCCACCGCCGAGCGCAAGCGCAAAAAAGCAGCTGCCGTGAAACGCCACTACAAGCGCGTACGCAGCATGCAGCTGCCCAAGAAACTGTACTGATCTCGGTCTGCCTTTGCGCAAGACCAGGCTCGCCGGCTTGAACCGTGCGGGCCTTTTTTTTGTCTGACCTTTAGAAAGCCGCCATGAGCCTCAAAGCCCAAATCACCGAAGACATGAAAACCGCCATGCGAGCCAAAGACAGCGTTCGTTTGGGCACCATTCGCCTGCTGCAGGCGGCGATGAAGCAAAAAGAGGTGGATGAGCGCATTGAACTCGATGACGTGGCGGTCATTGCCATCCTCGACAAACTCATCAAGCAACGCAAAGACTCCATAGCCGCCTACCAAAGCGCCCAGCGCCAAGACTTGGCCGATGTGGAAATCGCTGAAATGGCAGTCCTCGAGGTGTATTTGCCCAAGCGCTTAAGCGAGCAAGAAATTCAAGCCGAAGTGGCTGCCATCGTGGCCGAGGTGGGCGCAAAAGGTGCTGGCGACATGGGCAAGGTCATGGGTGCGGTAAAAACCCGCTTGGCTGGCAAGGCTGACATGGGTTTGGTGAGCGCTGCTGTGAAAGCCGCGCTGGCTGGCTAAGCGTTTGCTCTATAGTCGCAGGCCATGAACGATTCGGAAGTTTTTTTGCGCATAGAGGGTCTGACCAAACGCTTTGGTTACACCTTGGCTGTGGACAACATCGACCTGAGCATCCACCGCGGGGAAATTTTTGCCTTGCTAGGGGCCTCGGGTTGCGGTAAATCCACGCTGCTGCGCATGCTGGCGGGTTTTGAAACGCCCACCGCAGGACGGGTCTGGTTGGCAGACCAAGATGTCACCGACCTGCCACCTTATGAGCGCCCCATGAACATGATGTTCCAGTCCTATGCGCTGTTTCCGCATATGAATGTGTGGGACAACGTGGCCTTTGGGCTGCGCCGTGACGGTGTTCCCAAGGACGAGCTCAACCAGCGGGTGGAAGATATGCTGCAACTGGTGCAGTTGCAAAAATTTGCCCAGCGCAGCCCGCACCAGCTTTCTGGTGGCCAGCAGCAGCGCGTCGCCTTGGCACGCAGTTTGGCCAAACGCCCGCAATTGCTGATGCTGGACGAACCTTTGGGCGCTTTGGACAAAAAACTGCGTGAGCAAACCCAAGTGGAGTTGGTCAACATCATCAAACAAGTGGGCGTGACCTGTGTGTTGGTGACCCACGACCAAGACGAGGCCATGACCATGGCCGACCGCATCGCCGTCATGAGCGAGGGCAGTTTGCTGCAAGTGGGAACGCCCAACGAGGTTTATGAGAGCCCCAATTGCCGCTTTGTGGCCGACTTTGTCGGTAATGTGAACCTGTTTGATGGCGAGGTCACCGAATACGAAGCTGACCACGTGGTCATCAGCAGTGCCAGCGGTGATTTCTATGTCAGTCATGGCATCACTGGCAGCTTAGGCATGCAAGTCAGCATCGCCCTGCGCCCCGAAAAAGTGGTTTTAAGCCTTGAAGATCCTCAAAAGAAAAACAACGCCATGCCGTGTGTCTTGGAAGATTGGTCTTACTTTGGTAGCCACACCAGTTACAGCTTGAGGGTCGAGGGCAACCAACGGCTGAAAGTGTCGGTCACCAATACCGACCGTGATCAAGACCATGAAAACCTCGAAGAGGGCCAGCGCCTTTGGGCCCATTGGGAAGACAACGCCTTGGTGGTCTTAACCCAATAAACAAGCCCTGAAAGCGGGTTTTAAGCGCCAGCCACTTTCATGCGGTTGATCAGCACCGATCCCACCGTCTTGCCACCATAGGTGTAGGCATCACTGCCCACCGCTTCGATGCCCAGCAGCATGTCTTTCAAATTACCCGCGATGGTGATTTCTTGCACGGGGTAGGCGATTTGGCCGTTTTCCACCCAAAAACCGCTGGCACCGCGAGAGTAATCGCCGGTGACGTAGTTGATGCCCTGCCCCATGAGTTCAATCACAAACAAGCCTGTGCCGAGTTTGCGCAGCATGGCGTCCAGGTCGTCGCTGGGGCGGGTGAGGCTAGAAGTCATCACCAAATTGTGCGAACCACCCGCATTGCCCGTGGTTTGCATGCCAAGCTTTCGCGCCGAATAGCTGGAGAGGAAATAGCCTTCCACCTGACCGTTGCGTAACACCTGCCGCGGCTGTACTTTGACACCCTCTTCATCAAAAGGTGAGCTGCCTTTGCCGCGCATCACAAACGGGTCTTCGCTCACCTGCAGGTGCTTGGCAGCGACTTTTTTGCCCAAAGAGTCCATCAAAAAACTGCTTTGCCGGTAGAGAGCCCCGCCGCTCAAAGCATGCACCAAACCACCCAATAAACCGGCGGCCAAGGGAGACTCGAACAACACAGGGCAGCTGGTGGTGGCCAACTTTCGCGAGTGCAAGCGGCTTAAAGCGCG
>JAIXYA010000220.1 GCA_027490485.1 Comamonadaceae bacterium | reverse complement strand
CATGGAATTCCTAGACGAACAGTTCCCGCAAAGTCCGTTGATGCCCAAAGAGGCGGCTGGCAGGGCCCGTGTTCGCGCCTTGTCGCAATCTATTGCTTGTGAAATTCATCCTTTGAACAACCTACGGGTGTTGAAATACCTCACCGGCACGTTGAAATTGGACGAGGACAGCAAAAACACGTGGTACCACCACTGGGTGCGTTCAGGCCTAGAGGCTTTCGAGAAACAACTGCAGCACCCAGCCACGGGGCGCTATTGCCATGGCGACCATGTCAGCATGGCCGATTGCGTGTTGGTGCCGCAAATCTTCAACGCCAACCGATTCAAAGTGGACTTGAGTGGCCTAGACCGCACTTTGCAAATCTTTGAGGCTTGCATGGCTTTGCCTGCCTTCCAAGCCGCCCAACCTTCTGCCTGCCCCGATTTTGAAGACTGACGCCTTGCCCGTGTTACCCCAGTGGTCAGGGGCCAAGGTGTTTTGCACCACCCGAGATGGCGGCACGTCGCAAGCACCCTACAACAGCTTCAATTTGGGCGACCATGTGGGCGATGACCCCGAAGCGGTTTTCAACAACCGCCAGTTGCTGGCGTTTCAGTTGCAACAACGCGCCGTGTTCATGCGTCAAGTGCATGGCAATGTGGTGGCGCAGTTGCATCACGACACGCCCGATGGCCAACAAGCCGACGCTTGTTTCACCCGAAAAATTGGTGTGGCTTGCACCATCATGGTGGCCGACTGTTTGCCTATTTTGTTTTACAGCCCGTCGAAGAAAGTGGTTGCTGCCGCCCATGCGGGTTGGCGTGGCTTGGCGGGCATGTCAGGGCAGGGCGGGGTGTTGGAGGCCACTCGCCGCGCTTTGCGCAGCTGCGCTGCTTTAGACGATGTGAAGGTTTGGCTAGGTCCCTGCATAGGACCCAAGGCTTTTGAAGTGGGCGAGGAGGTACGCCAAGCTTTTGTCGCCCAAGACCCTTTGTCCGTCTCAGCGTTTGAGCCCTTGGTCGCCGAGGGTAAGTACCTGTGTGATTTGGCGCAATTGGCCCGACTTCAATTGGCCCAATGGCCGGACGCGTCTATCGAAGGCAATGACAGCACACCATCTTGGTGCACCTTTGCCAACCCGTCGGTATTTTTCTCCTACCGACGTGATGGGGTCACTGGACGCTTCGCTGCAGGCATAGCTTTATTGGACTGATTGGAAGTTTCTTGTAAGAGGTTTGGCATAAGATGACTTCAAAGCCAACTCCTACATGCCATGCCCTCTTTGCCGCAACTGAACTTTCATACCGATCAAGTCGCCGAGCTGCAATCGTCCTATGCCCAAGAGCTCATGCGCTTGTGGCAACAGGGCTTGCATGACAACCCCAAGCTGAAAGACCGCCGCTTTGCCGCCGAAGCTTGGCAGCACAACCCCGTAGCCGCGTTTTCTGCGGCCATGTATTTGCTCAATGCCCGCACCTTGATGGGCATGACCGAGGCCTTGGACACCGACGACAAAACCAAAGCGCGTATCCGTTTTGCGGTCGAACAATGGGCGGCGGCCTCCGCGCCCAGTAATTTTTTGGCGTTCAACGCCGAAGCCCAACAAAAGGCCATCGACACCAAAGGCGAGAGTATTGCCCAAGGCGTGCAAAACATGTTGCACGATTTGAAGCAAGGCCATGTGTCCATGACCGATGAAAGCCTGTTCGAGGTTGGCAAAAACGTCGCTACCTCCGAAGGTGCGGTGGTGTTTGAAAACGAGTTGTTTCAACTGCTGGAATACAAACCCCTCACGGCCAAGGTCTACCAGCGGCCGTTTTTGCTGATCCCGCCTTGCATCAACAAGTTTTACATCCTTGACCTGCAACCCACCAACTCGCTGATTCGCTATGCGGTGGCGCAAGGTCACCGTACCTTTGTGGTGAGTTGGCGCAACCCCGACGCCGCCATGGCCCACACCACCTGGGACGACTATGTGGAAAAAGGCGCCCTTGAGGCCATCGAGGTAACGCGCCGCATCGGCAATATGCCGCAAATCAACGCCTTGGGTTTTTGCGTGGGCGGCACCATCCTCAGCAACGCACTGGCGGTGTTGGCGGCTCGCGGCCAAGACCCGGTTGCCAGCGCCACTTTGCTCACCACCTTGGTGGATTTTGCGCACACCGGTGTGCTCGATGTGTTCATCGATGAAGCTTTTGTCAAATTTCGCGAAGCCCAGTTTTCTGAAGGCGGCTTGATGGCAGGCCGCGACATGGCACAAACCTTCAGTTTCTTGCGCCCCAACGCTTTGGTCTGGAACTATGTGGTGGGCAATTACCTCAAAGGCGAAACTCCACCGCCTTTCGATTTGCTCTACTGGAACAGCGACGCCACCAATTTGCCCGGCCCCATGTACGCCTGGTATTTGCGCAACACCTACCTTGAAAACAACCTCATCAAAGTTGGCAAAGCAAAGGTGTGTGGCGAGCCTATCGATATGCGCCGCGTGGACACGCCTTTGTACATCTATGGCTCACGCGAAGACCACATCGTGCCTATTGACGCGGCTTACGCTTCTACCCAAGTGTTTCTGGGCCCCAAGCGTTTTGTGCTGGCCGCATCCGGCCATATCGCTG
>JAIXYA010000231.1 GCA_027490485.1 Comamonadaceae bacterium | reverse complement strand
GCAACTCGGCCATGCCACCCTCGCGCACGGCCAAATCTGCAAAAAACAAATGGTGGATGATCACCACCACGTCAGCTGCCATCGCTTCTTTGCGGGCGGCGTTGACATGGCACTCTTTCCAAAAACTGCAGGTTGAGCCCAAACAGTTGTCTCGGTTGGAGGTGATCAAGGGAATCAGCGGCGAGCGCTCATCGAGCGTGGGCATTTCAGCCAAATCGCCTGTGCGGGTGGTATTGGCCCAGGTTTGCACCTGCGCCAAGGTTCTGAGTGAAGTTCGGTCGGGCAAGGTGGGCGCTTGTTGTGCCATGACCAAACGTTGCTGGCAGACATAACTGCCGCGTCCTTTGAGCATGGCCAAACGCAAAGGCAAGCCCAAGGCAGCGAGTAAATCGGGGATGTCTCTGGCAAAAAGTTGGTCTTGCAAGGTTTTGGTGGCCGTCGACAGCAACACACGCTCGCCACTGAGCAACGCAGGCACAAGGTAGGCAAAGGTCTTGCCAACCCCCGTACCCGCCTCCACCACCAAGGAGCCACCCTCTGCCACGGTATCAGCCACGGCCATGGCCATGGCGGTTTGACCTGCGCGGGGTTTGAAATGCGGGCTAGATCTGGCCAGCGGTCCCAAGGAACCAAATACTTCCTTGACCGCATCCGACAAAGGGTTTGTCAAGGTTGGCCCATCATGGCTTATCAAGCGGTTGAACAGGAAGCGGGGCAGCCCCTGGTGTTCCACGCTGCACGCGGTTACGTTCTACTTGCTCGCGGTGTTCCTTGGCCTCCTGCAGTTTTTGCAGGTGTTTTTCACGCTCAGCTTTGGCCTTGGCCGCTTTTTCTTGATGGGCTTGCTGACGCTCACGCAAGGCTTGTTCACGCTGGGCATTTTTCTCTAAATTTTCAGCTTCACGCGCCTCTTTTTCTAAGCGGGCTTCGTTTTTCTCCAGATTGCTCTCCAGCTTGTCAAGGTGCTGCTGGGTGCTACGGGCGCGACGCTCGGCAGACTCGGTTTGGACCTCTAGGCTGTTTTTCTCTTCGATGCTTTGCAATGCCGCCGCACTGCGCTGCTTACGCTCTTGGTCGTTCAGAACCCGTTCTTGGGCGCGAAGCACATTGGTTTTTTGCAAACGGATTTTGAAGGCATCGTCTTTGCAACTGTTGACGTTGATTTTTTGGTAGCAAGCGCGAAGGGATTGGCTGTACTCAGCCTCCATTTGACTGCGTTCAGCCTTGATTCGCTCGCGTTCTGCCGTCAGGTCCAAGCCCTGTGCCAAGCCCTCTTGCGCTTGCACACCTGCCACAGGTCCGAGCAGCAAAAAGGCGAAAAAAATGGATCGAAAATGTCTCATGTCAACGAAGTATCCACCATGCGCCGCCCCAGCGCCAAAAAAGCGCCTGACTGCATCTCCCGCAACCGAGAAGCGGTGCGCGGAAATTCATGCGACATCGGCCCCTCGGTGTACAAGTCCTCGGGTGCCACATCGGCCATCACCACCAATTTAACGCGGCGGTCGTAAAGCACATCGATCAACCATGTAAAACGCCGGGCTTCAGAGGCCATGCGGACTTCCATATGCGGCACACCGCTCAAAAAAACCGTGTGAAATTGGCTGGCAATTTCCAAGAAATCGTTTTGCGACCGTGGGCCGCCGCACAAGACCTTGAAATCAAACCACACCACACCACCCGCGCGGCGTTTGGCTTCAATATGTCGGGATTCAATCAGCAACAAGCCATCTTGGTCCGGGGTTTCGGCCAAGCGGTCAAAAGTTTGGTGCATCAGGGTCTCGTTGGCGTCGTTGCAGGGGCTCAAATAGAGCTGGGCTTGCTCCAACATACGACCTCGGTAGTCGGTGCCATTGTCAACATTGATGACCTTCATACTGGCGTTGAGCAAATCAATGGCGGGCAGCATACGGTCGCGGTGCAAACCATCGGGGTAGAGCTCGTCGGGTTTGAAGTTAGACGTAGTGACAAAGCCAATGCCGTTGACCTGCATGGCCACCAGCAAACGGTGCAAGATCATCGCGTCGGTGATGTCTGCGATATGAAATTCATCGAAACAAATCAGCTTGAAACGTTTGGCCATGCGCCTGCCCAACTCGTCCAATGGGTTGACTGTGCCTTGCAGCTCATGCAGTTCACGGTGAACCTCTCGCATGAATTCGTGGAAATGCAAGCGGGTTTTGCGCTTAATCGGAACGGCTTGGTAAAAGCAATCCATCAAAAAACTTTTCCCCCTGCCTACGCCGCCAAACAAATAAACGCCTTGCGGAATATCGGGGTGGTTGATGAGTTTTTTGATGGCGTTGGCACGCTTGAGCTTGTAGCCAGACCATGCCTTGGCACAATCGTCCAGCGCCTCGACAGCGCGCAGTTGCGCGGGATCGCTGTGAAAGCCCCGCGTTTTCAGCTCTTGCTGGTAAATCTCAGAAACCGACATGCAAGACAGTATTTATTTGGCAAAAGGCCAATAAGGTGAGCTGAGGGGCAAGTAAATAGGCTTCATACTTTCAGTATACAAAACAGCTCCCCCAAGCCCAAAGCGATTGCGTCACGTGTGTGTGCTCAAATAAGCCGAAGCTAAAAGCTTATCGGTTAAATGATGGATCAGTTGGTTTACATGACAAAAAAATTACACAAAATTGTGATCGTAGGTGGTGGCGCAGGTGGTTTAGAACTGGCCACCAAATTAGGCAAAACCTTAGGGCGAAAAAACAAAGCGCTGGTCACACTGGTTGACAAAAACCGCACCCATATTTGGAAGCCCAAGCTGCATGAAATTGCCTCTGGCAGCATGGACTTTGGCGACCATGAGGTGGATTACATGGCACACGCCCATTGGAACCACTTCACTTTTCGCATCGGTGAACTCAATGGCTTAAACCGCGACAACAAAACCATCGATTTGGCACCTTATGTGGACAGCGATGGGGTTGCCGTCACCCCTGTTCAACAAATTACTTACGACACCTTGGTCCTTTGTATTGGCAGTTTAAGCAACGACTTTGGCACCCAAGGCGTGAAGGAATATGCGCTGCGCCTTGAAAACCAACAGGACGCAAAACAGTTTCACTCCAAGATGGTGAATGCGTGTATCCGAGCGCACAACCAGCTAGAGGCCATCAACAAACGGCAGCTGCATGTGGCGATCATTGGTGCGGGGGCTACTGGGGTTGAGCTGGCAGCGGAGCTGCACAGAACCACCCGTGAAGTGGTTGCCTTCGGTCTTGACCGAATTGACGCGGACAAGGACATCAAGGTCAGCTTGATAGAAGCAGCCGACCGCATACTGCCAGCACTCCCCCCTCAATTGTCCAAAGCCACAGAACAACTGATTGAATCTTTGGGGGTGCAGGTTTTCACCCACGCCAAAGTGACCGAGGTACTGCCCACGGGGCTGCGTCTGGCCGATGGCCGAATACTTGACTCCGAACTGGTGGTGTGGGCTGCAGGGGTAAAGGCACCGGATTTATTGAAAGACATAGGCGGTTTAGAAACCAACCGAAGCAACCAAATCGTTGTGCATGACACGCTGCAAACCACGCGTGACAAAGATATCTTTGCGCTAGGCGATTGCGCTGCCTGCCCTTACCCTGATGGGCATGGCGGTTCAGCCGGACTGGTTCCACCACGCGCCCAAGCGGCGCATCAACAAGCTTCTCATCTGTACCAACAAATCCTGCGCAGGTTTGCCAACAAACCCCTCAAGCCCTACCACTACAAAGATTTTGGTTCTTTGGTGTCTTTAGGAAAATTCAGCACCGTCGGCAACATGATGGGCGGCCTGATTGGCAAAAACTTGATGATTGAAGGCTATTTCGCCAAATTGATGTACCTGTCTTTGTACAAATTACATGAATTGGCGATTCACGGTTTTTTAAAAACCTCGCTCTACACCTTGGCAAGAATGATCACCAAGCAAACCAACCCAACGGTCAAGCTGCATTAGGACTTCTTCGCTGGCAAAAGGCGCCATCACAAGCAGCGTTGTTCTGCACCATTGAATCAGCAAATAATTTAAAAACTATAAGTTTGTAGAATTTGCCAAATACATGAGGTATTTGGTATGAAAAAACTTATATTAATTTTTATTTTATTTTTATCAAATTTTGTCCACGCAAAAACCATAGAGGGTTTGGTGGTCGAGGTGTCAGATGGCGACACCATCACCGTCCTTGATCAACAAAAGAATACCTACAAAATACGGTTGCAGGGTATTGATGCACCCGAGAAAAAACAAAAAAAAAAAAAAAAATCCAAGCAAAGCCTACAGGACCTGGTACACAGCAAACAGGTGCGCAT
>JAIXYA010000072.1 GCA_027490485.1 Comamonadaceae bacterium | reverse complement strand
TAGGAGAGTTTTTCCAGTACCGGCAGTGCCGGTGAGGGTAACGAAATCAATCTCTGGGTCCATCAGCATATTGAGCGCAAAATTTTGCTCTCTGTTTCGGGCTGTGACACCCCAAGCTGCATTCTTCAGATGACCAAAGTCTTTAAGGGTTTTGAAAACTGCAGTTTTTCCTCTGATTTCTGTCACTCTGGCATACAGACTTGGTTCACCAGGCGCCTCAAAATAGATGAATTGATTGATGTGCATGTGCGAAACAATGGGGCCACCAATTCTGTAAAAGGTATTGCCACTTGCTTGCCAGCTTTCTACAGTTTTTGCTTGCTTAGACCAGAAGTCTATGGGGAGAGCCAAAGAACCGGAGTAAAGAAGATCGCCATCTTCTAAGGTCTTATCGTTTTGATAGTCCTCGGCAGGCAAGCCCAGCGCACGGGCCTTGACCCGCATATTGATATCTTTAGAAACAAGGACGACTTGTCTCTGCTGGTAAAGCTTGCCAAGCGCTTGAACAACCCCCAGGATTTGATTGTCTGCCTTACCTTGCGGCAGACTGGTGGGCAAGCTGTACTCCAAAGGTTTGGTTTGGAAAAAAAGCTTGCCACCTACATCAGAGTGCCCTGTGCCATTGAGGGAAATGCCTTGGGAAATATCAGAGTCTTTTAACCCAACCAGTGCGTCTAGGGTTCTACTGGTTTGTCGCGCATTACGTGCAACTTCGGTCATGCCTTTTTTGTTGCTGTCCAATTCCTCAAGAACAATCATTGGGAGAAAGATGTCATGTTCCTCAAAACGGAATAGACACATGGGATCATGCATCAACACATTGGTGTCAAGCACAAAAAGTTTGGCAGGACCCGAGGAGCTTGATTTCTTTTTCTTTTTTGACTTAGGCTCAGATACTGAAGATTCACCCAAGGGATTGAGTTTCAGTGCTTGGTGAATGTTGACAGAAAAATCAGTAGCTGATTCGTCAGCCAAAGACTTGTTTTTGACATGGCTGACTGAAAAGAGATCGGGTGCTTTACCCGAAGTGGCTTTTTTTTCTGCCGGTTTAAAAGTCTTCTCAGTGGAGGCTTTGATTTGTGCTTGAAGCGTTGAAGCGCGTTGGGTCGGTGCGGGAGGCAAAGGCATGAGGATTAGGCTGTGGCAGTTGCTTTTTTCAATGCCTTGACTGCTTTTAAAACCTCATCAACATGACCAGGAACTTTAAGTCCCCTCCATTCTTGCTTAAGCACACCATCTGCTCCCACAAGGAACGTACTTCTTTCAATTCCTTTGACCTTTTTGCCGTACATGATTTTATTTTTCACGACACCAAACATGTGGCACATTTTTTCTTCAGTATCCGCAATGAGTTCAAAGGGCAGTTCCAGTTTTTCTTTAAAACTATCGTGTGAACGCATATTGTCTCTGGAGACGCCAAAAATAACGGCACCGGCTTTGGTGAAGTCTTTGAATTTATCTCTAAATTGCATGGCTTCAGTGGTGCAGCCAGGGGTGTTGTCTTTCGGGTAAAAATACAGAATGACTGTTTGGCCTACGTGGGACTGGTGGCTTACTTTGACGCCTCCAGTAGCGTTGGCTTCAAATTCGGGGAGGTGTTTATTGACAACAATCGCCATGGTTCAGAGTCCAGTGTGACATAAAGTCCGAAGGGAAACTTCGGTAAAAATCTATTTTATCCTGAAAATGGCCTAGGGCTTTTGCTCACTGCCCTGATGGAGCAAAAGAATCGCCGCTACTTTTCTATTTTCACTGGCCAGTACGTTGTAAGTCCTACAAGCAGCAGCAGTGCCCATGACCTCAATACCCATGTTGTGCGCAGCCAATCTCGCTAATTGGGAGGGTGGAATTTGCATCTTTTGTGTTCCACTACCAATCAATAAAATCTCAGGCTGCATTTGAAGCAATGCAGCTAACTCAGGGGAGTTAAGCGAATCGTAAAAACTCGCTTGGTAAGTCATTTTTTGGCCAGACCAATCAATGAGTAAGCTTTGGTAGAACCTCTCACCGTCGATTGCTAACCAGCCAATGCCATGCCCTGTGACAGTTTGCCCATGGATACGATCAGGTTGTAATTTCATTGTGGTTTGGATAAGAAGTAAAGCGAAAGGCGCTTGAAGTATGGTCAAATTATAGGTTTAGCCCTGCAAACGCATAGGGAGAGTACATGAAAACCATCCATAAATCTGCCAAGCTAGCGAATGTCTGCTATGACATTCGTGGACCTGTTTTGGATAAAGCCCGTCAAATGGAAGAAGAGGGGCACAAGATCATCAAGCTCAACATCGGCAATTTAGCTGTGTTTGGCTTTGATGCGCCGGAAGAAATCCAACAAGACATGATCCGTAATTTGCCCAGCGCGGCAGCATATTCGGACAGCAAGGGAATTTTTGCAGCCAGAAAAGCGGTCATGCAATACAGCCAAGAGCAGGGTGTGGACGGCGTTACGCTGGACGATATTTACTTAGGTAATGGAGCCAGCGAATTGATTGTCATGGCGACTAACGCCTTGCTCAACGATGGTGACGAAATGCTGTTACCTGCGCCTGACTACCCACTGTGGACCGCAGCGGTCAGCCTATCAGGTGGGACCCCTGTTCACTATATGTGCGATGAGTCCAATGGTTGGATGCCAGATATTGCGGATATTAGGTCAAAAATCACACCCAATACCAAGGGAATCGTGGTTATCAACCCCAACAATCCCACGGGAGCCTTGTATTCCGATGAGTTGCTCAAAGAAATTGTGCAAATAGCCCGTGAATTTGGTTTGGTGCTATTTGCCGATGAGGTCTATGACAAGGTCTTATACGAAGACGTCAAACACACAGCTATTGGCAGCCTATCCAAAGATGTTTTGACCCTGACGTTTAACTCCTTATCCAAAAGTTACCGCTCTTGCGGTTACAGGGCAGGTTGGTTGGTGGTTTCTGGAGAGAAGAAACCTGCAAAAGACTACATCGAAGGCCTCAATATGCTGTCTTCCATGCGCTTGTGCTCCAACGTCCCTGGTCAAAATGCCATTCAAACCGCCTTGGGTGGCTATCAAACCATCAATGATTTGATCAAGCCTGGTGGAAGGCTTCGTCGGCAACGAGACTTGGCTTACGAACTCATCACAGCCATTCCAGGTGTCACATGCGTCAAGCCCCAAGCAGCTTTGTACATGTTTCCCAGGCTTGACCCCAAGATGTATCCCATCAAGGATGACCAACATTTCATCAATGAACTCTTGCAGGAAACGAAAGTTTTGTTAGTCCAAGGTACGGGGTTTAACTGGCCAACAACGGATCATTTTCGGATTGTCTTTTTGCCACACGAAGACGATTTGCGTATAGCCATTGGTCGAATTGCTAAATTTCTTGAGCAGTACAGAAAGCACCCGACCGCATGAAGCCTGTGAATATAGGTCTTTTGGGTATCGGTACGGTTGGGCTAGGCACCTACCGTGTGCTCATCCGCAATCAAGAGGAAATTCAACGCAGAGCAGGGCGCCACATTCGTATTTCAATGGTTGCAGATATCGACGTTGAAAGAGCGCGGTCTCTTGTCAGTTCTGATTGCGTTGTGGTGAATGATGGTCGGCAAATCATTGCCAATCCAGATATTGATATCGTTGTCGAACTCATTGGTGGTTATGGCATCGCTTATGAATTGGTCATGGCGGCAATTGAGTCTGGTAAGCACGTGGTCACGGCTAACAAAGCTTTATTGGCAGTTCATGGGACCGAAATTTTTGCGGCTGCTCAACGTAAAGGCGTGATGGTTGCATTTGAGGCGTCTGTTGCAGGTGGCATTCCTATCATCAAAGCCTTGCGCGAGGGTTTGACTGCCAATCGAATCGAGTGGATTGCGGGCATCATCAATGGGACGACCAATTTCATACTTTCCCAGATGAGAGAGAAAAATTGGTCCTTCCAGCAGGCCTTGGAGATGGCTCAAAGCCTTGGTTATGCAGAAGCTGACCCTACTTTTGACATAGAAGGAGTTGACGCTGCCCACAAGGCATCCATCATGGCGGCGATAGCATTTGGCGTTCGCATGCCATTCAAGAGTGCTTATATTGAAGGCATAACGCAGCTTCAATCGCAAGATATTCGTTTTGCTGAGCAACTTGGCTACCGAATCAAACTCCTTGGTATAGCTAAGCAAACTCCAGATGGCATTGAGTTGCGAATCCACCCCTGCTTGGTGCCTGCTAAATCTATCATTGCCAATGTAGAAGGTGCCATGAACGCAGTCATGGTTCAAGCCGATGCCGTCGGGACCACGCTTTACTATGGCAAAGGTGCAGGCAGTGAGCCTACCGCGAGTGCGGTGATTGCAGACTTGGTCGACATCACACGATTACAGACTGCGGATCCTTTGAACCGGGTTCCGCATTTGGCTTTTCAGCCTCAAGAAATGCGAGACATTCCGATTTTGTCGATCGACAAAGTCTTGACTGCCTTTTATTTGCGCTTGGGGGTGGCTGACCAAGCTGGTGTGCTTGCAAGTGTGACCGGTATTCTTGCCGAGTTCAATATCAGCATTGACGCCATGCTTCAGCAACCTTCACACAACAAGGAAGAAAGCACAGAGTTGATCATCGTGACGCATCAATGCATAGAGTCACAAATGAATGCTGCGTTGGAAAAAATCCAGTCCTTGTCCACTGTGATTGAGCCTGTTGTTCGAATTCGAAAAGAAGAGCTGATCTGATGTTTTACGTTTCTACGCGCGGTTATGCCGAGGGTCAACGGTTTTGCGATATTTTGCTCGAAGGGCTCGCACCTGACGGTGGCTTGTATTTGCCAGAGACTTATCCTGCGGTTTCAGAAGAGCAACTTGAAAAGTGGCGAGTCATATTCCACAGTGAAGGCTATGCTGCGCTTGCATTTGAAATTTTGTCCCTCTACATTGATGACATTCCTGCTGATGATTTAAGAAAGCTCTGCTTTAAAACCTATACAAAAGAGGTGTTTGGCAGCTCGCTCATAGTTCCATTGAGAGCCTATCCTGACAATATTTTTGTGCTTGCCTTGTCCAATGGACCTACCTTGGCTTTCAAAGACATGGCAATGCAGTTGCTTGGCAATTTGTTCGAGTATGAACTTGCAAGACGACGCCAAACATTGAATATCTTGGGAGCCACCTCAGGGGACACGGGGAGCGCTGCTGAGTATGCCATGAGGGGGAAAAAAGGCATCCAAGTCTTCATGACAAGTCCGCATGGGCGCATGAGTAAATTTCAACAAGCTCAAATGTTTTCTTTGAGCAACCCCAATATTCACAATATTGCAATTGAAGGCGTGTTCGATGACTGTCAAGATTTGGTCAAGCAAGTATCCAACGACTTGAGCTTCAAGCGCAAATACCAAATTGGAACTGTGAATTCCATCAATTGGGCCAGGTTATTGGCCCAAGTGGTTTATTATTTTTCAGGGTATTTTCAGGCGACGCAAAACTCAAAGCAAAAGGTGAGCTTTACGGTTCCAAGCGGAAACTTTGGCAATGTGTGTGCTGGTCATGTGGCACGCATGATGGGTTTGCCTATTCAGAACTTGATCGTTGCAACCAATGAAAACGATGTTCTGGACGAATTTTTTCGAACTGGCACCTACAAGGCTCGATCGGGGGAAAATACTTTCGAGACATCCAGTCCTTCCATGGATATTTCAAAGGCAAGTAACTTTGAGCGATTTATTTTTGACCT
>JAIXYA010000291.1 GCA_027490485.1 Comamonadaceae bacterium | reverse complement strand
GGTCATCTTGGCGTTGATCGGGCCTTTGCCATCAATGGGATGCCCCAAGGCATTGACCACGCGGCCGATGAGTTCGGGGCCCACGGGCACTTCCAAAATACGACCCGTGCATTTGACGGTATCGCCTTCGGAGATGTGTTCGTATTCACCCAAGATCACCGAGCCGACAGAATCGCGCTCCAAGTTCAGCGCCAAGCCGAAGGTGTTGTTGGGAAACTCCAGCATCTCGCCTTGCATCACATCGGACAAGCCGTGGATACGGCAAATACCGTCAGTGACCGAAATCACGGTGCCTTGGTTGCGCACATTGGTATTGCCTGTCGAGCCCTCGATACGGGTTTTGATCAGTTCAGAGATTTCCGCGGGATTGAGTTGCATGACTCTTTCCTTCTTCCTATGGTTGGGCCAACCTGTGAGCGGGATGCTCAGGCGGTCAGCGCGACTTTCATTTGTTCCAAACGGGCTTTGACCGAGGTGTCAAGCACCTCGTCGCCGACCACCACACGCACACCGCCGATGAGCTCAGGCTCGAGAGCCACTTGCACATGGAGTTTGCTACCAAAGCGCTTTTCAAGCACCTTGGCCAAATCGTCGAGGGCTACGCCCTCGATGGGAAATGCACTGTGCACCACAGCCTTTTGCACACCACTTTGTGCATCTAACAAGGCATGGAAATGCAGAGCAATTTCAGGCAACACACCAAGCCGACCGTTATCGATCAGGGTGGTCAAAAAATTGACCGCCACCGATGGAAGGTTTTTAGGCCCGACTTGGGTAAACAACTCGAGCACTTGGCCGTTAGAGGTCTTGGGGTCATGGGCAAATTGCTGCAAACCTGCGTCAGCAGCAACCACGGCCAAGCCGTCCAGCCATTCGACAGCTTTGGCTGCATCAGCCTTGACCACTTGAAACAAGGCCTCGGCGTAGGGACGAGCAATGGTGGCGAGTTCAGCCATGGTGTTGTGTCCTCAAAGCTCAGTTTTGAGGCGATTCAACAAGTCGGCATGCACGCTGGCATTGACTTCCTTGCGAAGAATTTGCTCTGCACCTTTGATAGCCAACACAGCCACGTGGTCGCGCAAGGCTTCACGCCCTTGGACCATGGCCTGCTCGGCTTCGGCTTTGGCTGCAGCAATGATTTTGTTGGCCTCTGCCGTTGCGCGTGTACGCGCCTCTTCGACAATAGCGGCGGCGCGATGTTCTGCATCAGCTAAACGGGTTGCCGCTTCGTTGCGTGTTTTGGCCAACTCGACTTCCACGTGCTTGTGCGCATTCGATAACTCGATGCGCGCATGCTCAGCAGCCTTTAAGCCATGGGCGATTTTTTCGGCTCGCTCGTCCAGCGCAACTGCAATGGGAGGCCACACGAATTTCATCGTGAACCACACCAAAATAGCAAAAACGATGGCCTGAACGAACAGGGTTGCGTTGATACTCACGTCAACACCTCTCTAAAGGAAGGTTGCAAGTTACTTGAGGACGAAGGGATTGGCAAAGGCAAACATCATGGCGATACCCACGCCAATCAAGAAAGCCGCGTCAATCAAACCAGCCAACAAAAACATTTTGGTTTGCAATTCATTCATCAGCTCGGGCTGACGTGCTGCAGCTTCAAGGTATTTGCTGCCCATGATGCCAATACCAATACAAGCACCGATAGCGCCCAGTCCAATGATAAGACCCGATGCAAGTGCGACTAAACCAAGTACGTGTTCCATGAGAAGCTCCTAAGCAAGATGATGGAAGGTTGAGGAAAGAAAAACTCAGTGTGTATCGTGCGCTTGCCCGATGTAGACCAAGGTCAACATCATGAAAATAAAGGCTTGCAACGCAACGATCAAAATGTGGAAGATGGCCCAGATGGAGCCCGCAATGATGTGACCAATGGGCAGCAAAATGCCGCTCAAACTTAAAGCGGCAGCGCTGCCCATGAGGGCGATCAGCATGAAAATCAGCTCGCCTGCATACATATTGCCAAACAGTCGCATGCCGTGAGACACGGTTTTGGCAACGAACTCAATCATTTGAAAGCCAAAATTGATGGGCCAAAGTATGGGGTGTGCACCAAAAGGCGCTGTGGTGAGTTCATGCAACCAACCGCCCAAGCCTTTGATCTTGACGTTGTAGAACAGGCAGATCAGCAAAACCGACACCGACATGCCCAAAGTGGTGGACAAGTCGGCGGTGGGAACCACGCGGAAATAATGGATGCTGTGGTCCAAGCCCGTCCAAGCAAAAATTTGGTGGAACAAATCAACCGGCAAGAAGTCCATGCTGTTGAGCAGGAAAATCCAAACAAAAACGGTTAACGCCAAGGGGGATACCAGCTTGCGGCTTTGCGCGTTATGAACAATGCCACGCGCTTGGGTATCGACCATTTCAAACAGAATTTCGACCGCCGCTTGAAAACGCCCCGGCACGCCAGAGGTGGCGGCACGGGCGGCACGCCACAAAAAGAATGAACCGACAACGCCTAGCAAAACAGACCAAAAAACCGAGTCGATGTTGACGACGGAGAAGTCAATCACACCCCCCATTGGCTTGGTTTGCAAATGGGTCAAATGATGACTGATGTATTCGCCGGCGGTGAGTGTGCTGGTGGTATCGGACATGTTCAAATTTTCAAAATCAATCTTGCGGCGTCGCTTGTCTGGACTTTCCCCAGGCCAGCGCCAACCAATAAACCTTCATCGTCAACAACAAGCCCACTAACAAAGCGGGCCAACTGACTTCATTCAAAACCTTGGGCGCCAGTGCCAACAGCAACACTGTCAACACCATCTTGACGCCTTGCCACACGGCAAAACTCATGGCTGCAGAGACCGCGTTGGCCGAGGCCAACTTTGAAGTCATGCCTCTGGCAAACAAAGCAGATGGCAGAACCACCGCAAAAGCGCCGTACATCAATGAAAACGCTATTGATGAACGACCCCAAATCCAACTTGCCGACAAGGCCAAAACCAGTGCCAGCATCAACTGCACCCCAACCACTTTCCACACTGACAAAGTCGGTTGACTGGCTCGCCAGGCTTGCGCCTCTTGTGCCGTCATCGGGCGGAAGTCTTCGGTTTCGTCAACTTCTGAAGTCGGCTCAACCGCGGTCTGAGTGCTCTTTTTTGCAACCAAGGAAGCGTTGACGGGAGAGTCCATGTACTTCCTAAAATTACTGCAAAGCCACTGATTGTAAAGTATCTTAATAACCCCACGTGAACCTAATCTTTCAAAGCCCTTTTTATGCCAGCGCCCAGCACCGACAGTCTGATTGAGTATCCCTGTGATTTCCCCATCAAAGTCATGGGCGAGCAAGTCGATGGCTTTGTCGACGCCATGTGCATGATCGTGCGCCATTTCGACCCCGATTGGGACCATTCCCGCCTGAGCCAACGCCCCAGCAGCGGCGGTAAATACCTTGGGTTGACCTTGACCATCAGGGCTACCAGCCGCGAACAACTCGACGAGCTGTACCGCACGCTGAGCACCCACCCCATGGTGAAAGTGGTACTTTAGTGTCAGTCACCAATGCGGGCAGCTTCCTTGTGCGCCACCTAGGGCAGGTGGATTACCTTCGTACTTACCAAGCCATGCAAGATTTCACATTGCAGCGAGACAGCCAAACCCCTGATGAAATATGGCTTTGCGAGCATCCGCCGGTCTTCACCCAAGGGCTGGCTGGCTCGGCCGCCCATGTACTTTCAGCGGGTACGACGCCCGTGATTGCCACCAACCGAGGCGGGCAAGTGACTTACCACGGACCAGGGCAAGTGGTGGCTTATGCCCTGATCGACCTTCGCCGCGCTGGCTACTTCGTCAAAGAGTATGTCTATAAATTAGAGGAAGCCATTGTGCGAACCTTGTTGCACTTTGGCGTGACGGGCTTTCGCGTGGGCGGGGCTCCTGGGGTGTTTGTTCGCCGCCTTGACGCCAACAGCCATGCGGTGCTGCCCTCTCGCCCCATGAAGCATGACACAGCAAATGCAAAGCCCCCGCCAGACTTCACCGGTCTGGCCAAAATCGCAGCGCTGGGCGTGAAAGTCAGCCGCCACTGCACCTACCATGGCGTGGCAATGAACATTCATATGGATTTATCTCCTTTTCAGCACATCAACCCATGCGGGTTTGCGGGCTTGCAGACCACCGACCTTTTTACAATGGGCGTTGATGTAGGCTGGCAGGATGCGGCCAATGTCTTGGGCGAGAAACTTCGTCTGTATTTGGCCCCCTGATCTGCTCAAACCCTCCCTAGGCCACCCACACCCCTATGACCACTTCTGACAACGGCGTCCTGCCGCCAAGCCAAGCCAGCATCGATCACAACCCACTGGTCAAGCAAAAGTCTTTGTCCAAAGTCTCACGTATTCCCATCAAGGTGGAACACACTGGCGAGGTTTTGAAAAAGCCCGACTGGATCCGTGTCAAAGCGGCCTCGCCCAATTCGCGCTTTCATGAAATCAAAGACATCTTGCGCAAAAACAACTTGGTCACGGTCTGCGAGGAAGCCTCTTGTCCCAACATCGGTGAGTGCTTTGGCAAAGGAACGGCCACCTTCATGATCATGGGCGACAAATGCACCCGTCGCTGCCCGTTTTGCGATGTCGGCCATGGCCGACCTGACCCTTTGGATGTGAATGAACCCGCCAACTTGGCCAAAACCATCGCGGCTTTGAAACTGAG
>JAIXYA010000166.1 GCA_027490485.1 Comamonadaceae bacterium | reverse complement strand
GTTTTGTGATGTTTTCATGTTTGGGGCCGGATACTTTGCGCAGCCTCAAGGGGATTTATTCACAACAGGCTTGGCCACCCGCAGCCCATGACTTCACCGATATGCACGATTGGGGCGATATGTTGCTTGAAGCAGGCTTTGCCCAACCCGTGATGGACATGGAGCACATCACCCTGACCTACCCCGACGCCTCGTCTTTGTTGACAGAGTTGCGTACCTTGGGCCGCAATCTGCATCCCCACAGGTTTTCTGGTTTGCGCGGAAAGAGCTGGTTGGCAAGCTTGCATCAGGTGCTGGCGCAAGGCTTGATATCCCCACAAACCTCAGGTCGATTGGTACTTAATTTTGAGGTTATTTACGGTCACGCATTCAAAGCCAAAGCCAAAGCTTTATCTTCGGACACAGCACATATCTCGGTGCAGGATTTGCGATCGAAGTTGCCCAGTCAGCGTAAGGAATGAAGAATGAAAGATTGGTGTCAGGCTAGGTGTGAGCAGTGGTGGTTAGAATCGTGCGGTTTTGGTGGTTTCACCCCTTGTTGAATCTTTACAAACATGATGAACAACATTTACAAAAAATTTGAACAAGCAAGCATTGCCTTGTTCGCTATGGCATCCACCATGGCGTGGGCAGTAAACGATTTACCCGGCGGCCCCGCAGTACGTCAATTGAACCTGCACCCACCCGTAACCAAAATTGCTGAAGAGCAAGTGTGGCTGCATTGGTTCATGCTGATCATCTGTACGGTGATTTTTGTGGCTGTGTTTGGCGTCATGTTTTATTCCATATGGAAACACCGCAAATCCACTGGACACAAAGCGGCATCTTTTCATGAGTCGCTGAAAGTTGAAATTGCTTGGACTGTGGTGCCTTTTGTCATTGTGATTTTGATGGCCTTGCCCGCAACCAAAGCGGTGGTGGCCAGCAAAGACACTTCCAACGCCGACTTGACCATCAAGGCCACGGGCTATCAGTGGAAATGGGGTTACGACTACATCAAAGGTGAAGGCGAAGGCATCGGCTTTATCTCTACCTTGGACAACGCCCAGCGCGAAATGTCCAACAGCGGCAAACCCGAACCCACCGACGACTACTTGCTCAAGGTCGACAACCCCTTGGTGGTGCCCGTCAACCAAAAGATACGCATCATCACCACTTCGAACGACGTGATTCATTCGTTTGCAGTCAATTCCTTTGGCATCAAACAAGATGCCATTCCAGGTTTTGTCCGTGACACTTGGTTCCGTGCCGAAAAAACCGGTGACTTCTACGGGCAATGCCAAGAGCTGTGCGGTAAAGAACACGCTTACATGCCCATCCACGTCAAAGTGGTGAGTGCCCAGGAGTACACCGCTTGGGTGGCTGATCAAAACAAAAAATTGGCTGCCAAACAAGACGACCCCAACAAAGTGTGGACCATGGCTGACCTCATGCAAAAAGGCGAAAAGGTCTATGCGGCCAACTGCCAAGCATGTCACCAAGCCAATGGCAAAGGCATGGGACCCATCAAAACACTCGATGGCGCAGCAGTTGTTTTGGATGCTGACGCAGGCAAGGTGATCAAAGTCTTGCTCAATGGTCAAAACAACCTGACCATGCCCGCTTGGAAGCAGCTGTCTGACAGCGAAATTGCAGCTGTCATCAGTTACACCAAAAACAACTGGTCGAACAAGACCGGACAATTGGTTCAGCCTGCCCAAGTGCTTGCTGCACGTCAATAACCCCGTTTAAATCGAAGGAATCTTCTATGAGCGCTGTACTTCACCCCCATGGCCACGGGGCCGACCACGCACACGACGACCACCATGGTGCGCCTCACGGCTGGCGCCGTTGGGTCTATGCGACCAACCACAAAGACATTGGTACGTTGTACCTGTTGTTTGCTTTCACCATGTTGATCATTGGTGGCGTTTTGGCTTTGGGCATTCGCGCCGAATTGTTCAAGCCTGGTTTGCAATTGGTTAACCCCGAATTGTTCAACCAACTCACCACCATGCACGGTCTGATCATGGTGTTTGGTGCCATCATGCCGGCCTTTGTGGGCTTTGCCAACTGGATGATCCCATTGCAAATTGGTGCGTCTGACATGGCCTTTGCCCGCATGAACAACTTCAGTTTCTGGTTGATGATTCCTGCCGCTTTGATCTTGGCTGGTTCTTTCTTCATGCCTGGTGGCGCACCTGCTGGTGGCTGGACGCTTTATGCACCTTTGAGCCTGCAAATGGGCCCTTCCATGGATGCAGCGATTTTTGCGTTGCACATCTTGGGTGCTTCATCCATCATGGGTTCCATCAACATCATCGTCACCATCTTGAACATGCGTGCCCCTGGCATGACCTTGATGAAGATGCCCATGTTCGTTTGGACCTGGCTCATCACAGCTTATTTGTTGATTGCTGTGATGCCTGTGTTGGCGGGTGCCATCACCATGACCTTGACCGACCGTCATTTCGGCACCACCTTCTTTAACCCTGCCGCCGGTGGCGACCCCGTGATGTTCCAGCACATCTTCTGGTTCTTCGGTCACCCCGAGGTCTACATCATGATCTTGCCAGCCTTTGGCATCATCAGCCAGATCATCCCCGCCTTCTCACGCAAAAAGCTGTTTGGCTATGCCTCCATGGTTTACGCCACTTCATCTATCGCGATTTTGTCGTTCATCGTGTGGGCGCACCACATGTTCACAACCGGTATGCCGGTCACAGGTCAGTTGTTCTTCATGTACGCGACCATGCTCATCTCCGTGCCAACAGGTGTGAAGGTGTTCAACTGGATTGCCACCATGTGGAAAGGGTCCATGACCTTTGAAACCCCCATGTTGTTTGCGGTGGGCTTCATTTTCGTGTTCACCATGGGTGGTTTCACGGGCTTGATCTTGGCCATGGCCCCGATCGATATCCAGTTGCAAGACACCTATTATGTGGTGGCCCATTTCCACTACGTGTTGGTGGCGGGTTCCTTGTTTGCCCTGTTTGCCGGTGTTTATTACTGGATTTCCAAGTGGACGGGTGTGATGTACAACGAAACACGCGGCAAGATCCATTTTTGGTGGTCCCTGATTTCGTTCAACGTGACCTTCTTCCCGATGCACTTTTTGGGATTGGCCGGCATGCCCCGTCGTTATGCGGATTACCCCATGCAGTTCACCGACTTCAACATGATTGCCTCGGTCGGTGCTTTCTTCTTTGGTTTCGCTCAGGTGTATTTCTTCCTGTTCGTGGTCTTGCCATGCATGCTCGGAAAGGGCGAAAAAGCCCCACAGAAGCCTTGGGAAGCCGCTGAAGGTCTGGAATGGGAAGTGCCATCGCCCGCGC